>NZ_CEEDDZ010000025.1:70443-90379 GCF_979253585.1 Pseudomonas sp. AC463
CCCATATTTGAAAAAGCGCCAGATTAATCATCTGGCGCTTTTTTTTTGCATCCGAAAAATGCCCGGCGTCGTATCTATTGTCAGGGATGGCCTCGGACGGGCCTGATCCTCAGCGGTTTTCAGGCGTTAACGTCGAGGGCAGTGACATGTTGGCACGACAACAGGGTGAGTGTTGGGGAGTGGCCGGGGACGAGGCGCAATTGCTGGGGCGCCTCCTGCAGGGGGAGCAGGCGGCGTACTGCGATCTGGTCAGTCGTTATCAGGGTGCGATGCGTGCGGTGGCGTCGGCGATTGCCGGGCATCGGCATGTCGATGATGTGGTGCAGGAGGCGTGGCTGGCGATCGTCAGGGGATTGGGCGGTTTTCAGGGGCGGTCGAGCCTGAAGACCTGGGTGCTGACCATTACAGCCAACAAGGCAAAATGCCGTTACGGCCAGAGCCGGCGTGAAGTGGTGCTTGATGACGGTATGGGTGGCGAGCGCTTTGGTGCGGATAACGGCCGGTGGCTATCAGGCCCGTCGGGCTGGCATGAAGATACGCCGGAAGCGTTGGTCGCCGAGGAAGAGCTGAGGCTCTGTATCGAGCAGGTCTTGCAGGATTTGTCGGTGTTACAGAGCAGTGCGCTGGTCTTGCGTGAGCGAGTAGGGCTTGAGTTGGAAGACATTGCCGAGTTGTTGGGTGTGAGTCTTTCCAATGCCCGAGTGCTGTTGCACCGCGCGCGCCTGAGGGTGTTTGCGGCCATCGAACGATACAACGCGTGCGGTAGTTATTGACGCCAAGAAAAAACAAGCATTCTCAATGCCTTGGCGTTAGAATCGTTGCCGGTTTTGAACGTGTGGAACCGATCCTTGGCTATATGCGGGTCGGTCCAGCTATTTAATAGCGAATAACGGCGCAGTACCTGAAAAAGGACTGCGCCGTTTTTGTTCAAGGGTTTCGAGTTTTCAGGGTGGGGCGTTTCATCGTATTTGTGTTTCTCGATGCTGCTGCCATGCCCGCCGGTCTTGTTCGCAAGGCGGGTAGCCACGGGCGTGCTTCCACGCCCTTCTATATATAGAAGGGTTGGTGCAGAGCCTTGGCGTGATGAACTGTATTTGCTAACGGGATAGGGTGCATGCGTGCACTTGAACCTATAAATGGCCTGCTGTTTTTTTACCCGTTTCCAGTAGGGTGACTTCTTGAGTTTGACCCTCTAGAATGCATGCCCTTGATTCTGGGGTCGGAAACGGCCGGCTAACGTCTGTGCAACGAGGAATATTCATGCAAGTTTCTGTTGAAAATACTACTGCTCTCGAGCGCCGCCTGAGCATCACCGTGCCGGCAGAGCGTATCGAGACTGCGGTCAACAAGCGTCTGCAGCAGACCGCCCAAAAAGCCAAGATCGCTGGTTTCCGTCCGGGCAAAGTGCCAATGAGCGAAATCAAGCGCCGTTTTGGTGCTGATGCGCGTCAGGAGGCTGTAGGTGACGTGATCCAGGCTTCCTTCTACGAAGCCGTTGTCGAGCAGAAGCTGAACCCGGCTGGCTCGCCTTCGATCGAGCCCAAGTCCCTGGAAGCTGGCAAGGACCTGGAATACGTTGCCGTATTCGAAGTGTTCCCGGAGTTCACCGTTGCCGGTTTCGAAGGTATCGAAATCGAGCGCCTGAGCGCCGAAGTGGCTGATGCCGACCTGGACAACATGCTGGAAATCCTGCGCAAGCAGAACACTCGTTTTGAAGTGGCCGATCGTGCTGCCCAGAACGAAGACCAGCTGAACATCGATTTCGTTGGCAAGGTTGACGGCGAAGTATTCGCTGGCGGCTCCGCCAAGGGTACTCAGCTGGTGCTGGGTTCCAACCGCATGATCCCGGGCTTCGAAGATGGCCTGGTTGGCGCCAAAGCCGGTGAAGAACGCGTTCTGAGCCTGACTTTCCCGGCTGACTACCAGAACCTGGACCTGGCTGGCAAAGCCGCCGAGTTCACCGTGACCGTCAACAGCGTTTCCGAGCCTAAGCTGCCAGAGCTGAACGAAGAGTTCTTCGCTCAATTCGGCATCAAGGAAACCGGCATCGAAGGCTTCCGCACCGAAGTTCGCAAGAACATGGAGCGCGAGCTGCGCCAGGCCATCAAGTCCAAGGTAAAAAACCAGGTTATGGACGGTCTGCTGGCCTCCAACCCGATCGAAGTGCCTAAGGCCCTGCTGTCCAACGAAGTGGATCGCCTGCGCGTACAAGCTGTTCAGCAGTTCGGTGGCAACATCAAGCCTGACCAACTGCCGGCCGAGCTGTTCGAAGAGCAAGCCAAGCGCCGCGTCGTGCTGGGCCTGATCGTGGCTGAAGTGGTCAAGCAGTTCGACCTCAAGCCTGACGAAGACCGCGTTCGCGAAATGATCCAGGAAATGGCTTCGGCCTACCAGGAGCCTGAGCAGGTCGTAGCTTGGTACTACAAGAACGACCAGCAGCTGAACGAAGTACGTTCGGTTGTGCTGGAAGAACAAGTTGTGGATACTGTTCTGCAGAAGGCTAAGGTGACCGATAAAGCGGTCTCTTACGAAGAAGCAGTCAAACCGGCGGAAGCAGCACAAGCCGACTGATTGTCCAACTCGTTGGAAATTCAACCATAAGCCAGCCTCGCGCTGGCTTATGCGTTTTCAAGACATGACTATTTGGGAGTAACTGCAGAGCATGTTCCGTAATTCCTATATTCAGCAGAACTCTGATATCCAGGCCGCAGGCGGCCTGGTCCCGATGGTTGTCGAGCAGTCCGCTCGTGGCGAACGCGCCTACGACATCTACTCGCGCCTGCTCAAGGAGCGAGTGATCTTTCTGGTGGGCCCGGTAGAGGACTACATGGCCAACCTGATCTGTGCGCAGCTGCTGTTCCTTGAAGCGGAAAACCCGGACAAGGACATCCATCTCTACATCAACTCCCCAGGCGGTTCGGTAACGGCGGGCATGTCGATCTACGACACCATGCAGTTCATCAAGCCGAACGTATCGACCACCTGCATTGGCCAGGCGTGCAGCATGGGTGCGTTCCTGCTGACCGCCGGTGCCGAAGGCAAGCGTTATTGCCTGCCTAACTCGCGCGTAATGATTCACCAGCCGCTGGGCGGTTTCCAGGGCCAGGCCTCGGACATCGAAATCCATGCCAAGGAAATCCTGTTTATTCGCGAACGCCTCAATACGTTGATGGCCAAGCACAGCGGGCACACCCTGGAAGAAATCGAGCGCGATACCAATCGCGACAACTTCATGAGTGCCGAAGCCGCGCGTGAATACGGGCTGATCGACGCCGTGATCGACAAGCGCCCCGCTTAATATAAGCCGCTCAAAATAGGGCTGGTCGGCATGTCCGACCACTGGCGGGCTTGAAAAAGCCCGCATAAGCCTTCATCTTGTGTTGCAAGCCTATCGGATTTGGATCGAACGAATGACTGACACCCGCAACGGCGAGGACAACGGCAAGCTGCTCTATTGCTCCTTCTGTGGCAAAAGCCAGCATGAAGTACGCAAATTGATTGCCGGCCCCTCGGTCTTTATCTGCGACGAGTGCGTCGACCTGTGCAATGACATCATCCGTGAGGAGGTGCAGGAAGCCCAGGCCGAGAGCAGCGCGCATAAATTGCCTTCGCCTAAAGAAATCAGCGGCATCCTTGACCAGTACGTCATCGGTCAAGAGCGTGCAAAGAAGGTTCTGGCCGTAGCGGTGTACAACCACTACAAGCGCTTGAACCAGCGTGACAAGAAAGGCGACGAAGTCGAACTCGGCAAGAGCAACATCTTGCTGATCGGTCCTACAGGCTCGGGTAAAACCCTGCTTGCAGAAACCCTCGCTCGCCTGCTGAACGTTCCCTTCACCATCGCCGACGCAACCACCCTTACCGAGGCTGGCTACGTGGGTGAAGACGTCGAGAACATCATTCAGAAACTGCTGCAGAAGTGCGACTACGACGTAGAGAAGGCCCAGATGGGTATTGTCTATATCGACGAAATCGACAAGATCTCGCGCAAGTCCGACAACCCGTCGATCACCCGGGATGTTTCCGGTGAAGGCGTGCAGCAGGCCCTGTTGAAACTGATCGAAGGCACGGTTGCTTCCGTACCGCCACAAGGCGGCCGCAAGCACCCGCAGCAGGAATTCCTGCAGGTTGATACACGCAACATCCTGTTTATCTGTGGTGGTGCGTTCTCCGGCCTGGAAAAGGTTATTCAGCAGCGTTCCACCCGTGGCGGTATCGGCTTCGGTGCGGAAGTGCGCAGTAAGGAAGAAGGCAAGAAGGTGGGCGAGTCCCTGCGTGAAGTCGAGCCTGACGATTTGGTCAAGTTCGGTCTGATCCCGGAATTCGTAGGCCGTCTGCCGGTCCTGGCGACGTTGGACGAGTTGGATGAGGCAGCACTGATCCAGATCCTCACCGAGCCGAAAAACGCCCTGACCAAGCAATACGCGAAGCTGTTCGAAATGGAAGGCGTGGACCTCGAGTTCCGTACCGACGCACTCAAGTCAGTGGCCAAGCGGGCACTGGAGCGCAAGACCGGTGCACGTGGCCTGCGTTCGATTCTCGAAGGCGTGTTGCTCGACACCATGTACGAAATCCCCTCGCAGTCCGAGGTGAGTAAAGTGGTGATCGACGAAAGCGTTATAGAAGGTAAGTCCAAGCCACTGTATATCTACGAAAACAGTGAGCCGGCTGCCAAGGCTGCGCCAGACGCGTAAGCGTTTCGCAGTTTCGGTACAAACAAGGGGCCTCTAGGGGCCCCTTTGTTTTTCATGAAGATTTTTTACTACGTGTAACTGCGGGCATTGAGCTTGTTTTTTTTACACGTAGCCCCCATCTTGGTTTCAAGCTTACTTTTCAATTGTCATAGAGGCGAAATCATGAAGACAACCATCGAATTGCCTCTCCTGCCGTTGCGTGATGTCGTCGTCTATCCGCACATGGTTATCCCGCTGTTCGTGGGGCGCGAGAAGTCTATCGAAGCCCTCGAGGCCGCGATGACGGGCGACAAGCAAATCCTGCTGTTGGCCCAGAAGAATCCTGCTGATGATGATCCAGGCGAAGAAGCCCTGTATCGCGTCGGTACCATTGCTACCGTCCTGCAACTGCTCAAGCTGCCCGATGGTACCGTCAAGGTGCTGGTGGAAGGCGAGCAGCGCGGCGCGGTTGAGCGCTTCATGGAAGTGGACGGCCACCTGCGCGCCGAAGTGGCGCTGATCGACGAAGTCGAAGCCCCTGAGCGCGAGTCCGAAGTGTTCGTACGCAGCCTGCTCTCGCAGTTCGAGCAGTATGTGCAGTTGGGCAAGAAAGTCCCGGCTGAAGTCCTGTCTTCGCTTAACAGCATCGATGAGCCAAGCCGCCTGGTCGACACTATGGCTGCGCACATGGCGCTGAAAATCGAGCAGAAGCAAGACATCCTCGAGATCATCGACCTGTCCACCCGTGTTGAACACGTGTTGGCGTTGCTGGATGCCGAGATTGACCTGCTGCAGGTTGAAAAGCGCATCCGTGGTCGCGTGAAGAAACAAATGGAGCGTAGCCAGCGCGAGTACTACCTGAATGAGCAGATGAAGGCCATTCAGAAGGAACTTGGCGACAGCGAGGAAGGCCACAACGAAATCGAAGAGCTGAAAAAGCGCATCGATGCCGCCGGCCTGCCGAAAGACGCCCTGACCAAAGCCAATGCCGAGCTGAACAAGCTCAAGCAAATGTCACCGATGTCGGCCGAAGCCACTGTGGTGCGTTCCTACATCGACTGGCTGGTGCAGGTGCCGTGGAAGGCTCAGACCAAGGTGCGCCTGGACCTGGCCCGCGCCGAAGATATTCTCGATGCCGACCACTACGGCCTTGAAGAAGTCAAAGAACGCATCCTCGAATACCTCGCCGTACAAAAGCGCGTGAAGAAGATTCGTGGCCCGGTGTTGTGCCTGGTCGGGCCGCCTGGCGTGGGTAAAACCTCGCTGGCGGAGTCGATTGCCAATGCCACCAACCGTAAATTCGTGCGCATGGCCCTCGGCGGCGTGCGTGATGAGGCGGAAATTCGTGGTCATCGCCGTACTTACATCGGTTCGATGCCAGGAAGATTGATTCAAAAGATGACAAAGGTGGGTGTGCGCAACCCGCTGTTCCTGCTCGATGAAATCGACAAGATGGGCAGCGACATGCGTGGCGATCCGGCATCGGCCTTGCTCGAAGTGCTCGACCCCGAGCAGAACCACAATTTCAACGACCATTACCTGGAGGTCGACTACGACCTGTCCGACGTAATGTTCCTGTGCACCTCCAACTCCATGAACATTCCCCCAGCCTTGCTGGACCGGATGGAGGTGATTCGTCTGCCGGGTTACACCGAAGACGAGAAGATCAACATCGCCGTCAAATACCTTGCGCCCAAGCAGATTTCAGCCAACGGCCTGAAAAAAGGCGAGATCGAATTCGAGGTCGAGGCGATCCGCGACATCGTCCGTTACTACACCCGCGAGGCCGGTGTACGGGGCCTGGAGCGCCAGATTGCGAAGATCTGCCGCAAGGCGGTCAAGGAACATGCGCTGGAAAAACGCTTCTCCGTGAAGGTGGTGGCCGACTCCCTGGAACACTTCCTTGGGGTGAAAAAATTCCGCTACGGTCTGGCCGAGCAGCAGGATCAGGTAGGGCAGGTGACTGGCCTGGCCTGGACCCAGGTGGGCGGCGAATTGCTGACCATCGAGGCCGCCGTGATCCCTGGCAAAGGCCAACTTATCAAAACGGGTTCGCTGGGTGATGTGATGGTTGAGTCCATCACTGCCGCGCAGACCGTGGTGCGCAGCCGCGCCAAGAGCCTGGGGATCCCCCTGGACTTCCACGAGAAGCACGACACCCACATCCACATGCCGGAAGGGGCGACCCCCAAAGACGGCCCTAGCGCCGGCGTAGGCATGTGCACGGCCCTGGTATCGGCACTGACCGGCATTCCGGTGCGCGCCGATGTGGCCATGACCGGGGAAATCACCCTGCGTGGCCAGGTATTGGCCATCGGTGGTTTGAAAGAGAAATTGCTGGCTGCACACCGGGGTGGCATCAAGACTGTGATCATTCCTGAAGAGAATGTTCGCGACTTGAAGGAAATTCCTGACAACATCAAGCAGGATCTGCAGATTAAACCGGTTAAATGGATTGACGAGGTCCTGCAAATTGCGCTGCAATACGCGCCGGAGCCCTTGCCGGATGTGGCTCCGGAGATAGTTGCAAAGGATGAAAAACGAGAGTCTGATTCCAAGGAAAGAATTAGCACGCATTAATGCGAATAAGCCTGGGGGCTTCCTTGACAGCTTTTTAGAGCCCTTGTTATAAAGCGGCTCTTAAGTGTCTGTAGGCCATTCAGCACTGGTTTTTGCTTTCACCAAAAAACTTAGAATCATACTCAATAGATATATAAGGGGACTTAGAGTGAACAAGTCGGAACTGATTGATGCTATCGCTGCATCCGCTGATATCCCGAAAGCTGCTGCTGGCCGTGCGCTGGATGCAGTAATCGAATCCGTCACTGGCGCTCTGAAGGCCGGCGACTCCGTGGTACTGGTAGGCTTCGGTACTTTCTCTGTGACTGACCGCCCAGCTCGCACTGGCCGTAACCCACAGACTGGCAAAGCACTGCAAATCGCTGCTGCCAAGAAACCAGGTTTCAAAGCCGGTAAAGCCCTGAAAGAAGCCGTCAACTAAGCTTCGGTCAAGCCTTACCTACCCAGGCCAGACCTAGGTCTGGCCTGGCAGCGGAGCGGCAGTTGACCCACGTATCCATTGGGTCGCCACGCCGGGGGTATGAATTCAAACCCCCGACCGCTCCGCCAGTTACGAGAAGGCGCATCCTCGGATGCGCCTTTCTTCTATCCGGACTCTACCCACGCTCCACGGTTGCCAATTTTTGAAGTTCAACCGTTTCTGGGGGACGCATGCTGCAAAATATCAGGGACAATTCACAAGGCTGGATTGCCAAGACCATTATCGGGATCATCGTCGCATTGATGGCGTTCACCGGTATCGAAGCCATTTTCCAGGCTTCGGGTAATAGTAAGCAGGACGTGGCCAAGGTCAACGGTGAAGAAATCACCCAGACCGAACTGAGCCAGGCCGTCGACATGCAACGTCGCCAGCTGATGCAACAGCTGGGCAAGGATTTCGATGCTTCTCTGCTGGACGAGAAACTGCTGCGCGACGCGGCCCTCAAGGGTCTGATCGATCGCAAGCTGCTGCTGCAAGGCGCGGCTGATTCCAAGTTCGGCTTCTCTGAAGCAGCTCTGGACCAGGTGATCCTGCAGACGCCGGAATTCCAGGTGGACGGCAAGTTCAACGCCGAACGCTTTGACCAGGTGATCCGTCAGCTGGGCTACAGCCGCATGCAATTCCGTCAGATGATGACTCAGGAAATGCTGATCGGCCAGGTTCGCGCAGGCATCGCCGGCAGCGGTTTTGTCACCGACGCCGAGGTGCTGGCATTCGCCCGCCTGGAAAAACAGACCCGCGATTTTGCCACCGTCAACATCAAGGCCAACCCGGCGGCGGTGAAACTCACCGACGACGAGGTCAAGGCCTACTACGACCAGCACGCCAAAGAGTTCATGACCCCGGACCAAGTGGTCATCGACTACCTGGAGCTGAAAAAGTCGTCGTTCTTCGACCAGGTCACCGTCAAGGATGAAGACCTGCAGGCTGCTTATCAGAAAGAAACCGCCAACCTCGCTGAACAGCGTCGTGCCGCGCACATCCTGATTGAAGTCAACGACAAGACCACCGACGCGCAAGCCAAGGCCAAGGTCGAAGAAATCCAGGCACGCCTGGCCAAGGGTGAGAAGTTCGAGGCCCTGGCCAAGGAGTTCTCCCAGGATCCGGGTTCGGCCAACAATGGCGGCGACCTCGGTTTTGCGGGCCCTGGCGTCTACGATCCGGACTTCGAGACGGCCCTGTACGCGTTGAAACAGGACCAGGTTTCGGCACCGGTGCGCAGCACCTTCGGTTGGCACTTGATCAAGCTGTTGGGCGTTGAAGCACCGCAAGTGCCGACGTTTGCCAGCCTGAAAGACAAGCTGACCCGTGAGCTCAAGACCCAGCAGGTCGAGCAGCGTTTTGTCGAAGCGACCAAGCAATTGGAAGACGCGGCATTCGAAGCCTCCGACCTGGCCCAGCCAGCGTCCGACCTGAAGCTGACCGTCCACACCTCCGCGCCGTTTGGTCGTGAAGGTGGCGAAGGTGTCGCGGCCAACCGTGCCGTGGTCACCGCTGCGTTCACGCCGGAAGTGCTGGATGAAGGTGCCAACAGCAGCGCCATCGAACTGGACCCGGAAACCATCATCGTGCTGCGTGCCAAAGAGCACCGCAAACCTGCGCAACTGCCGCTGGAAAGCGTTGCTGCGCCGATCCGTGCACAGATGGCCAAGGAACGCGCCAGCGCGGCTGCCAAGACTCATGCTGACGAGTTGATCGCCAGCCTGCGTGATGGCAAGACCCCGCTGAACCAGCCGGTTGACGGCCAAGCCTGGAAAGTCACCGAAGCGGCTACCCGTAGCGCCGAAGCGATCGACCCGGCCGTGCTGCAAGCCCTGTTCCGCATGCCCAAGCCTGCGGCCAAGGACAAGCCGACCTTCACCACCGTGACCCTGGCGGATGGTAGCCTGGTGATCGTGCGCTTGAACGGCGTCAATGAAGCCGCTGCCCCTACGGACGAAGAAAAGGCGCAGTACCGCCGCTTCCTCGCTTCTCGTGTCGGCCAGCAGGACTTCGCGGCGTACCGCAAGCAGTTGGAAGCCAAGGCTGATATCAAGAAGTTCTGATGTCGGTTTGAATAAAAAGCCCCCGGCCTGAAAAGTCCGGGGGCTTTTTTATGTGCGCTAGACTGGGCGCCGTGTATCCCCGACCCAGGAGTTTGAAACGTGTTGATTCAAGGAATGGAAGGCTTGGTGATTCGTCGCGCCAGTGTGGCCGACGCGCCGGCCGTGCTGCAGGTATTTGACGAGGTGATCGCCTGGTTCGTCGCCACGGGCAATCACGGTCAATGGGGCACTGAGCCATGGTCGGCCATACCCCGGCGGGTTGCTCAAGCAGAACAAGCGTGTGCGATGCCAGATGCGTGGGTGGTCGAGGATTGCGAAGGGCGTCTCCACGCCGCGCTCGTATTGGGTGACTCGGTGGCCTATGTGCCTGCCGCAACCGAGCCGGAGGTGTATGTACGCTGGTTGATCGTCGGCCGCGATGCGCGTGTTCGCGGTCTTGGCCGGTGCCTGCTGGCCTTTGCCGAAGACCGCGCACGTGCGGCTGGGGTTAGCCGCCTGCGCGTGGATTGCTACGCAGGCGGCACGGGCGAGCTGGTCAGCTTTTACGAGTCCTGTGGCTATGCGCGCATCTCAACCTTCGACCTGGAGGGCTGGCCCGGCCAGTTGCTGGGGCGAAGCCTTTGATGCGCCGGCGATGGCCATTAGCATCAGCAGAATAACCGCCCAGGGAAAGGCGGCGACGCCCCAGCCCTGAAGCAGCACACCGCCTGCCAGCCCGCCGCCGGCAATGCCCAGGTTCCACACGGTCACCAGCATTGACTGCGCGGCGTCAGCCGAGTCTCCTGCCGACTTGGCCAACGCTGTCTGCAGCAGAGCGGGCAAGCCACCGAACGCCAGCCCCCATAGGGCGACGGCGCCATAGATGATCACCGGCGACGCCATCCACAACGCCAGTGCCAAGGCCACCAGGCCAAACAGCGAGCAACTGAGCAACACCAACAGGCGCAACCATCGGTCAATCAACAGGCCTGCCAGCCAGATGCTCACCAGCGCGGCCAGGCCAAATACCAGCAGCACCCGGTCGATGTCCGCAGCGATCCCGGCGGGCACCAGCAGCGGGGCGATATAGGTGTACAGAATGTTGTGGGCCAGCACGTAGGTAAACGTCACCCACAGCACCGGACGAATCCCGGGCAACCGCAGGACCTCGCGCAGGCCCAGGCGTTTTTGCGCGGGTTGGCCGGCAAAGTCCGGGAGCTGCCAGCGAGCACAGACCAGCAACACCAGGGTCAGCCCGGTCATGATCGCAAAACTCAAGCGCCAGCCCACCAGCGTGCCTAGCAATGTGCCAGCCGGTACGCCCAGGGATAGCGCCAGCGGCGCGCCGAGCATGGCGATGGCGATTGCGCGGCCTTGCAGGTGCGGGGCGACCATGCGGCTGGCATACCCCGCCAGCAGCGCCCAGAGCAACCCGGCGAAAACCCCGGCAAAAAAGCGCGCCACCAGCGTCAGCCCATAGTGGCTGGAAAGTGCGGTCACGCTGTTGACCAGCGCAAAGCCGCCAATGGCCAACAGCAGTAGTGGCCGTCGGCGCCAGCCACGGGTCAGCAGGGTGAGGGGGATGGCCGCCAGCAGCGACCCCAAGGCGTAAAGGGTGACCAATTGGCCGACCAGTGCTGGCGACACGCCCAGGCCTTCGCCCATCTGCGGCAGTAGCCCGGCGGGCATGGCTTCGGTGAGGATGGTGATAAAACCGGCGCACGCCAGTGCCAGTAAGCCACCCAGCGGCAGCCTATCCGGGGGCAGTGCAGGGTTGTTGCTCATGATGTCTATCCATGCAAAGGGCAAGGATGCAGGGTAGGGGGCTGTTGCTCGCGGAAAAACAGGCTAAGGTTCCGAACTTATCGGACGCGGGTGTCCGTAATGGGCGAGGATGGAATCATGGACAGCTTGGGCAGCCTTTCGGTTTTTGTGCAGGTGGCGGAGACGCGCAGTTTCACCGCAGCCGGCCGCGTACTGGGCGTTTCCTCTTCGGCGGTGGGCAAAAGCATTGCACGCATGGAGGAGCGCCTGGGCGTGCGGCTATTTCATCGCAGCACCCGCAGCATCACCTTGACCAGCGAAGGCGCGCTGTTCCTTGAGCGTTCGCGGCGCATTTTGGCCGAGGTTGAGGCGGCGGAGCGTGAGCTGACCGAGGCCGGCGCCACGCCCCGGGGCAAGTTGCGCATCAGCGTGCCGCAAGTGCGTGGCTTGTTGATGCCAGTGCTCAGCGACTTTATGCGTGCCTACCCGGACATTGAGCTGGATGTGGACTTTTCCGACCGCATGGTGGACGTGATCGAGGAAGGTTTCGATGCGGTGATTCGCACCGGCAAGCCGGAAGATTCGCGCTTGATGGCGCGCCACCTGGGGCATTATCAACTGGTGCTGGTGGGTACGCCTGCCTACTTTGAGCTGCACGGTACGCCGCAACAGCCCCAGGACCTGAGTGACCACGCGTGCCTGCGCCACAAATTCTGCGCCACCGGCAAGCTGGAACCCTGGCCGTTGCGCCTTGCCCCCGGCCTTGTCGAACCCAGCTTGCGCACCCCGTTGGTCAGCACCACCATCGAGTCGCTCAACCATGTGGTGCACGAAGGGTTGGGCATTGCTTGTCTGCCGGACTACATGGTCAACAAAGCGGTGGCAGAAGGCCGCCTGCAACGGGTACTGGATGCCCACCTGGAACACCGCGGCAGTTTCTGGATGCTGTGGCCAGCAAGTCGCCATGCTTCGGCCAAATTGCGCGTGTTTATCGATCATATGTACGCCGGTCTTTTTCCTACAGGTGCCGCCCCGTAAGCCTGTGACGTTTTACCGACAGGAATGCGCGCGCCAAGCCCCCGTTCTGTTGCACAATACCGCCCGGACCGTTTTCCTCAGGATTTTCAATGTCGACATCATTTCACTTGCGTAGCCTCGGGCTGGCGCTGGTGCTGGCGGGCGCCGCGGGCTGCTCGTCACCCAAGACCGCTATTTATGAACATGAGAATTTCGACGACTCCGGTACGTTTTCCCGGGACTACCCGGTCACTGATGTTGCGGCGTGCGAAGCCGCGCGTCGTGCCTTGCTGAGTCAGGGCTACATCATCACCAGCAACGATCCGAAACTGGTAGTGGGTAACAAGAGCTTCCAGCAGACCGGCGAAACGCACCTGCAGATCAGCTTCAACGTGGTGTGCGCCGATGACGGCAAAGGCAATAACCATTCGACGATGTTTGCCAACGCGCTGCAGGATCGCTATGCGCTGAAGAAGGTCAACAATTCCGCGAGCCTTGGGGTTGGGGTGTTGGGTTCGGTGTCGATGCCGATCGGCTCCACTGACGATTCGATGGTCAAGGTCGCCAGCGAGACGGTGTCCGCGCCGAAGTTCTATGACCGTTACTTTGCTCTGGTGGACGTGTTCCTGCCCCAGGAAGTGAAGAAGGCTGCGCATATTCCCGAGCAGCCCAAGGCCGACCTGGGGGTGCCGGAGCCCAAGGCTGCGCCGGTGGCCGAGAAGGTCGAGGCGCCGAAGGAAGAGCCGGCTGCTTCTGCGCCGGTGACACCGCCTGCCGAGCCTGCGCCGATTGCGCCACAGGAAGAACCGGCACCTGCGCCGGCTGCGTCGGATCTGCCACCGCCGACAGAGGCGATTCCACCTCTGCCGACGCCTGCGCAGTAACTCAGACCGGTCGACTTAATGACGATCCAGTGTGGGAGGGGGCTTGCTCCCTCCCACACCGACTGTATTCCAGGTCATCTTCGTGGGTAGCGATGCATGCAATTGACGCTTGCCTAGATGCCTGCGTGCTAAATCTTCCCGCCGCTGCTACGTTTAATCCTGAAGTGCAGGAACGTCATGGCGCAGACATTTTTTCGTCACAACGGCACTTTAGGTTGGTGATGCAGGTCATTAATCTGCAGCCGCTTTTAAGACAAGAAGGAGCCCGGCATGGACGATTACCAGGAAGAACTGCTCGAGTACCACGCGATTGAGCTGGACCCGCTGGAACCCGCAGACGATGCAACAGAGCTGTAGGACCGACTTCAGGCGGAATGCCGCTGACTGCGGCGAAATTCCCCTGGAGTCTGGTTGTTCCACCGCCTGAACGCCCGTTGAAACGCCTGGGCGGAGGCAAAACCGAGCAAGTAGGCGATCTCGCCGAATGCCAGTTCCGTATCGCGAATATAGGTCATGGCCAGGTCGCGGCGGGTGTCATTGAGAATCGCGCGAAACTGAGTGCCTTCTTCGGCCAGTTTGCGCCGCAGCGTCCAGGTCGGCAGCTTCAGGCGTGCCGCCACTTCTTCCAGGTCGGGTTCCCGGCCGCCATTGAGCATCGGCCCCAGCAACCGGGTAATGCGTTCGCGCAGGCTGCGGGTGCGGGTCAACTGCTCCAATTCCCGTTCACACAATTGCAGCAACAAGTGCCAGGTGCTCGGGCAATGCTGTGGGTTGCGCAGGGCCAGGGTGGCTTGGCTGAGGCGCAGTTGATTGGCCTCGGCACCGAAGTGAATGTCACCCAGCGCGTTGTACTGTTCGCTGTATTGCGGCGCTTCGAACTCGATGTCGATGCGCTGCGCCTGCACCGGTTGCTGGGCCAGGCTCGACAATTGATACAGCCAGCCGGCGATGATCGAATCCACCACAAAGCGGTTATAGGCGTTGTAGGGGCTGATGGAATAGAACCGCAGCCAGGCGCCTTCGGCGTCCTCGTCGAAGCTGGATTGCCCGCGATAGTTGGAGCCGTACAACGCTTCGAAGCGCGTAAGCGCACGTGCAGCCTCGCGCACGTTGGGCGCCTGGGCGGCGGTGACCCCGGCCAGCCCGGCCTGGCTCAGGCGGCTGAGCTGGCCCATACGCAGGCCCAGGCCGGGGTCGCCGGTAAGCTGGATGGCCGCATGGCCCAGGCGCATGTAGCGCGGGATCGACAACCGTGCACCAGCCTCGGCCAGGCGCGCCGGGTCGAGACCGTATTGCAGCAGCAGCGGTTGTGGGTCCAGGCCGTGGCTGTGGATGGCATCCGCCAGGGTGTGCACGAAGCCCACCGACAGATCCCCCAGGCGCACCGGCTTCACGGCGCTACAGCCAGATATTCAGCAAGCGCGCGCCACGCGCATCGCCGTCGGCGCTGACTTGCCCGTTACCGCTCAAGAAGCTCTGCCCGGAGGTGCCCAGGTCCCAGAACTGCCCGCGCAGGAATACGCTCATGCCGGCGCTGGCCTGGCTGATCGGCTGCTGGCTGATCAAGGTCAGCCGGCGCCAGGCTTCACCCTCGCTGAGTTCTTCGGGCTTGAGGCTGATCTCCTGCGGCGTGGACACGCTCTTGAAACCGCGCCACGGGCGGGTCCAGGTGTCGCGGCCGAGCACGAAGGCCGGCACCGCGACCAGTTGTGCGCCTTGCTCGTTGAGTTTGCGGTAGTTGTCCGGGTACCAGCTGTCACTGCCTACCAGGATGCCCAGGCGGCCGGCCGGGGTGTCGACCACACTGACCACGTTTTCATCGCCGGGCTGGATAAAGCCCCGCTCATCGTAGATCGGATAAAGCTGGCGCTGGGGCTCACCGATAGGCAAACCGTCCGCCGCGAACACCACACTGGCGTTATACAAAGGGCCATGGCCGACCTGCAGCTGGCCCTGGCTGACACTCGGGTTGGGCAGGGCGATGGAGCCGGCCACAAGGGTCACGCCAAATTCCTTGGCCAGGCCGCCGAACAGCACCTGATAGTCGCGCGCCATGCCGGTGGCTTTCATGCGCAGGTAGGCGTCGTCGCTGCGGTTGTCGCCGGTGGCGCTGATCCAGGCACGCGCGAACAGCAGCGGGTTGCTGAGCGAAAACCAGTGCATCGCCTCCTTGGCGTGCAGCGCCTGGTAGACCTCATTCTTTTCGCCGGTGAGCATCAGCCAGGTGCCGATATGCTCCGGCAACACCACGATGGTCTTGTCGTTGATAAGCCCCTGGTCGCGGGCCTTCTGCAGGTAGGCCGACAGTTTCAGGTGCAGGCGTTCCAGGCTCTGGTAGTCGGCGGGAAACAGCTCCGGCTGAATGCCCAGCAGGTTGCCGCGATCGGCAGGCAAACCTTCATTCACGGCGAGGGTGATGCGCAGGTCCGACAGGTAATGCGCCACGGGGCGCTCCTGGGTCCAGACCAGATACGCGGCGACGGCGGCAACCAGGGCCATGGTGACGGTGAACGCTAGAAGTTTACGCATGGGGCAACAGACAACAGACCGAGTGCTGGGTTCGCCGACTAGGGTAGGGCCCATGCGCCGGCTTGCCAAGGGGCGCTGTGCATTTGGATCAATAACTTGTGAGTTTCGGTCATTGAGCCGTCATCCATCGCCTCTTAGTCTGTGGGACATAAACCGATGGCAGGCCATTCGAGCCTGCCACGTCCCGTGATGATCCGTTGTGGAGCTGTACCATGACCGCTGCTGCCTACCCGCACCTGCTGGCCCCGTTGGACCTGGGTTTTACCACCTTGCGTAACCGTACCCTGATGGGCTCGATGCACACCGGCCTTGAAGAAAAGCCCGGCGGTTTCGAGCGCATGGCGGCTTATTTTGCCGAGCGCGCCCGTGGCGGTGTGGGCCTGATGGTCACCGGTGGCATTGGCCCGAATGACGAAGGCGGGGTGTACGCCGGCGCGGCCAAGCTGACCACCGACGCCGAAGCGCAGAAGCACAAGATCGTGACCCAGGCGGTGCACGACGCGGGCGGCAAGATCTGTATGCAGATCCTCCACGCCGGCCGTTATGCCTACAGCCCCAAGCAGGTGGCACCGAGCGCGATCCAGGCGCCGATCAACCCGTTCAAGCCCAAGGAGCTGGATGAAGAGGGTATCGAAAAGCAGATCCAGGATTTCGTCACCTGCTCGCTGCTGGCCCAGGTCGCCGAGTACGACGGCGTGGAAATCATGGGCTCCGAAGGCTACTTCATTAACCAGTTCCTGGCGGCCCACACCAACCATCGCACTGACCGTTGGGGTGGCAGCTACGAGAACCGCATGCGCCTGGCGGTGGAGATCGTGCGCCGGGTGCGCGAAGCCGTCGGCCCGAACTTCATCATTATTTTCCGCCTGTCGATGCTCGACCTGGTGGAAGGCGGCAGCACCTGGGAAGAAATCGTGCAGTTGGCCAAGGCCATCGAACAGGCTGGCGCGACGATCATCAACACCGGCATCGGCTGGCACGAAGCGCGTATCCCGACCATCGCCACCAAGGTGCCGCGTGGCGCGTTCAGCAAAGTCACCGCCAAGCTGCGTGGCGCGGTACAGATTCCGCTGATCACCACCAACCGCATCAACACCCCGGAGATTGCCGAGCAGATCCTCGCCGAAGGCGATGCGGACATGGTCTCGATGGCGCGACCGTTCCTCGCCGACCCGGAGTTCGTCAACAAGGCCGCCGCCGGCCGCGCAGATGAAATCAATACCTGCATCGGCTGCAACCAGGCCTGCCTGGACCACACCTTCGGCGGCAAGCTGACCACCTGCCTGGTCAACCCGCGTGCCTGCTACGAAACCGAACTGAATTACCTGCCGGTCAAGCAGATCAAGAAAATCGCCGTGGTCGGTGCCGGCCCGGCCGGCCTGGCTGCTGCGACCGTCGCCGCTGAGCGCGGGCATCAGGTCACGCTGTTCGATTCGGCCAGCGAAATCGGCGGCCAGTTCAACATCGCCAAGCGCGTGCCGGGCAAGGAAGAATTCTTCGAAACCCTGCGCTACTTCAAACGCAAGTTGCAGACCACCCACGTGGAGCTTTGCCTCAACACCCGCGTCGACGTCGCGCAACTGGCGGCCGGCGGCTACGACGAAATCATCCTCGCCACCGGCATTGCGCCGCGTACGCCGGCGATTCCGGGGGTGGAAAACGCCAAGGTACTGAGCTACCTGGACGTGATCCTCGAACGCAAGCCGGTGGGCAAGCGTGTGGCGGTGATCGGCGCCGGCGGTATTGGTTTTGACGTGTCGGAATTCCTCGTGCACCAGGGTGTGTCCACCAGCCTGGACCGCGAAGCGTTCTGGAAGGAGTGGGGCATCGACACGCAGCTGCAAGCCCGTGGCGGCGTGGCCGGTATCAAGCCGCAACCGCATGCGCCGGCCCGCGAAGTGTTCCTGTTGCAACGCAAGGCTTCCAAGGTCGGCGACGGCCTGGGCAAGACCACCGGCTGGATCCACCGCACCGGCTTGAAGAACAAGCAGGTGCAGATGCTCAACAGCGTCGAGTACTTGAAGATCGACGATGAAGGCCTGCATATCCGCATCGGCGCCGAGGGCGAGCCCCAGGTGCTGGCGGTGGACAACATCGTCATCTGCGCCGGCCAGGACCCGCTGCGCGAGCTGCAGGACGGGCTGGTCGCGGCGGGCCAGAGCGTGCACCTGATTGGCGGCGCCGACGTGGCGGCCGAACTGGATGCCAAGCGCGCCATCAATCAAGGCTCGCGTCTGGCGGCGGAGCTGTAAGCATGAAAGCGGGGCGGTGTTAGACTGCCGCCCCGTGTTTTATGCAGATCCCTTCCGATGGGCCCCTTCGACTGGCTTCCCCACGCACCCCTTGAACCTGTGCACCTGGACTGGCTGAACGGCGTCGAGTTGGCCGTGCTGCGCCTGGACCGCATCGACCCACTGATCAGCGGCAACAAGTGGTTCAAGCTCACCGAGCACCTGGCCCAGGCGCAACAGACCGGTGCCAGCGGCATCATCAGCCTGGGCGGCGCCCATTCCAACCATCTGCACGCGCTGGCGGCGGCGGGCAAGCGTTTTGGCTTTGCCACCGTGGGTCTGCTGCGTGGCCATCCGCAGGACACACCTACCGTCCTCGACCTCAAGACCTTTGGCATGCAGCTGCATTGGCTGGGTTATGGCGGCTATCGCGCGCGGCATGAAGCGGGTTTCTGGTTACCCTGGCGTGAGCAGTATCCTGAGTTGCACCCCGTGCCCGAGGGCGGCGGCGGGCTGGCGGGCGCATTGGGCTGTGGCGTGTTGGTCGAGCAGGCCCGCGCGCAGTTGAGTACGCTGGGTTGGGCCGATTACGACGCTTGGTGGCTCGCGGCGGGTACCGGCACCACGTTGGCAGGTTTGGCGCTGGCAGAGGCGGGCGCGCACCCGGTGTACGGCGCGATGGCGGTGCCGCACGACCATGGCGTGGCGCAGAACATCGCCGCTATCGCACCCGGCGGATATGAATTGCTCGACGCCAGCCGTGGCGGTTTCGCCAAGGTAGATTCACTGTTGCTCGACTTTATCGAAACCACGCAAAAGGCCTGCGGCCTGCCACTGGAGCCGCTCTACACCGCAAAAGCGCTGCTGGCATTAAAGCAGCAGATCGACGCCGGGCGCTTCCTCCCCGGCACACGCCTGATCTTCCTCCACACCGGCGGCTTACAGGGCCGCCGCGGTTTTACTGCCTGACACAAACCCCCTGTGGGAGGGGGCTTGCCCCCGATGGCGGTATATCAGTCGACAGATCATGTGGCTGACCCCTTCCCACCCGGCATCATGCGCATCGCGGTGTTATCGCGCATCACATAGTGATGAAAAATCCCCGCCAACGCATGCAGCCCGATCAGCCAGTAACCGATCTTGCCGAACAACACATGCCAGCCCTCAATCGCCTTCGCCAGCGCCTTGTCCTCGCCGATCAACGGCGGCAACTCCATGCCATAGAACATCACCGAATGCCCCTCGGCGCTGACGATCAGCCAGCCCGCAATCGGCATGCCGATCATCAACGCATACAGCGCAACGTGCATCAGCGTGGCCAGCAGGCTTTGCCACTGCGGCGGCGCCGGTACGATCTTCGGCGCCACCCCCAGGCTGCGCGCAAACAGACGCAGCCACACCAGCACAAAGACGGTGAGGCCGAACATAAAGTGCATTTCAACGATCAACGTTCGCGCACCGCTGCCTTTGGGGAACTGGCCGCGTAACTCAATGCAGGCGTAGACCACCGCCAGCAACACCACCATCAACCAGTGCAACGCAATCGACATGGTGCTGTAGCGCGTATCGGAGTTTTTCCACGGCATCGCTGGGTTCCTCACTGCTCATCAGGGCAAACCTCCGTTCTTGGTGACGGAGTGCTTTAACTGTATGCCGGTTTTGTCTGGATTGCCTGGCAAAACTCGTCGAAAAATCTCACCTGGTTACCAGATACGCACTACAGACCCTTCCTGAAAACCTCTGCAAAGTCCTT
>NZ_CEEDDZ010000026.1:0-89358 GCF_979253585.1 Pseudomonas sp. AC463
CAGGACGCCGGGTTAGCCGCACTGGGCCAAGGATGGCCCATTGCGGCGGCCCACGGATTCAAGCCGGAGAGAGGGCATGCCGAGCCTAGGCGAGGCACCGAGTGTTGGGGCAAGAGCCTTTTGCTTACTTTGGGGCTTTTCCAAAGTGAGTCGCCGTAAGGGCGAAACCCTAAGCCGCCGTTACCGCAGCAACGGATATACACCCGATCATCGGCTATAGTGCCCCCCAACTCTGCAAAGGAACCCCCTGCGTGCGTATAGCGCTTTTACTCTCAGCCTGCCTGCTCTGCCTGAACACCCAGGCCGCGCCGGTAGACCTTGCCAGCCTGGACCGCGGCACATGGCCCGAAAAACTCGCCAGCCCGGCGCTGTTCGACGTCGCCTCCCGCGCCGAAATCCTGATGTTCGCCCACAGCCTGCTGGCCAGCGAAAACCAGGACGAAGCCGCCCTCAAACAGCGCCTGGGCCTGAAGATCATCAACCAGGCCGCCATCGACGACCTGCGCCGCCAACTCTGGCAACGCCTGCTGGAAAACTACACCTTCGCCCAGCAAAGCTGCGAAGAAGACGCCTCGTTCTGCTACCTGGTGGAAAACATGGACGACCTGCGCGAACAGGCCGGCAAGTTCCAGCTCAGCGAAGACTCCTTCTATATAGGCTGGGCCGCCCCCAGCCACCAATTCCACGAGCGCTACCTGGACGAGCTATTGCGCAAGGCCGCGCTGTTCCCGCAGATCAGCAGCGAAGTCGCACGCTTTGGCGACCACGAACGCAACGGCGATGAATTCAACGACCGCCTGTTCCTACTGACCTTCGACGGCGGCCCGGCGCCGGTCAGCGGCAACACCGACTGGCTCACCGATTACTTGCGCAAGCAGAAGATGAACGCGACCTTCTTCGCCCTCGGCAGCAGCCTGCAAACCCGCGTGGAGCGCAGCTCGGTCGCCGATGTGCAGGCGCTCTACCAGAATCAATGCGTGGGCACCCAAGGCTGGCAGTACCGCTCCCATAGCCATTGGGTCGATTGGCAAAGCTCGATCACCCGCAGCGCATCGCTGGCACAGAACCTGATGCCGGAAAACTATGTACCGCTGTTTCGCCCGCCCTATGGCCAGCGCCGCGCCGACAGTCAGGGTTTTTTCCAGGCCCAAGGCTTGCAGGTGGCGTTATGGGACATCGATTCCCAGGACGAACCGGGCAAGCTCAAGGCCGATGAATCGGCACAACGGGTGCTGACATTGATGCTGCTGTGGCGCAAAGGCGTGATTGTGTTTCACGACACCCAGGACAAGGCGCGGGTGGCGTTGCCGATGTTGTTGCAGGCGACGGCGCAGAGTGGCTTGGGTTGGCAGGACTGCCGCGAGGCGTTTCGCTGAAGAGCCCGGCCCTGTTGGGGTTAGGGCGAAATCGGGGTGATTTTGTGGGACATTTCGATGCAGGCGGACTTCCGACTTTAACGGGGTACCTGGCACTCGGCTAGTGCTATTCGTCATCCTGAAAAATAAACTTCAAAAAAGCGTCAAAGTGCTTTTTCCTGTCATGGGTTTTGCGGTATTACGAAGTCAGATCGCCGAAACCTGCAACACAGGTGGCGTCTTCCAAGACTCCTCAGGTGGGCAACGCACTTGACGTCCCTCAGGTGTGTTCGGTGGTCGAATCGAGGCGCAGCACCGCCCAGGTATTGCGTCGACTGGCTCCCACAAAGGTGACCGAGTATGGATGATCATGGACGTAACCCTTCTTCCGACCAGCCAATCCTTTATGTGCTTGATACCAACGTACTGATCCACGATCCAAACGCGCTGCTTAACTTCGAAGAACACCACGTCGCCATCCCGATGATCGTGCTTGAGGAGCTCGACAAGCTCAAAAGCGGCCACCACAGCGTTGCCGCCGAATGCCGCCAGGCCATCCGCCTGATCGACAAGACCCTGGGTGAAGCCTCGCCCGAGGACGTAGAGGTCGGCGTGCCGATCCAGCGTGGCAAAAGCGGGCCCAAGGGCTTGCTGTCGATTCTGATGAGCAAGCGCAGCGAGCCCAACAGCCTGCTGCCGGAAAATCTGAACGACAACAAAATCATCAACCAACTGATCGACCTGCACGCCCGCGACAAGGACCTGCGCGTGGTGCTGGTGACCAAAGACATCAATATGCGCCTCAAGGCACGAGCGTGTGGGATCGCTGCCGAGGATTACAGTACCGACCAACTGGTCGACGACGTGTCGATGCTGTCCCGTGGTTATCACACGGTGACCGGCTCGTTCTGGGACCTGGTCAGCAAGGTCGAAACCCGTCAGGACCACGGCCGCACCTGGCACCAGGTACAGCTGATCGACAACCTGCCGGCTGTGCACATCAATGAATTCATCATCGACGAACAGGGCTTTGTGGGCTGGATCAAAGAGATCCAGGTCGACAAGCTGCTGATCCTCGACCTGCATCAGGAACCCCTGTTGCACCAGGAAGCCTGGGGCCTGAAACCGCGTGACATCTACCAGAGCCTGGCGCTGTATGCGCTGCTCGATCCGGACATCCACCTGGTCAACCTGACCGGCGCCGCGGGCTCGGGTAAAACCATCCTCGCCCTGGCTGCCGCCATCGAGCAGACCATGGTGACCAAGCGCTATCGCCGTATCATTGCCACCCGCAGCGTGCAGGGCCTGGACCAGGAGATCGGCTTCCTGCCTGGCACCGAGGCGGAAAAAATGGAGCCGTGGCTGGGGGCGATCACCGACAACCTCGAAGCCTTGCACATGGATGACGAAAACACCCATGGTAGCGTCGACTACATCCTCAGCAAAGTGCCGTTGCAGTTCAAATCCCTCAACTACATCCGAGGTCGCAGCTTCCAGCAAAGCCTGATTTTGATCGATGAATGCCAGAACCTCACGCCGCACCAGATGAAAACCATCATCACCCGTGCCGGTGCCGGTTCCAAAGTGGTGTGCCTGGGCAACCTGGCACAGATCGACACCCCTTACCTGTCCGCGACCAGCTCCGGGCTGACTTACCTGACGGAACGCTTCAAAGACTTCCCGAACGGCGTGCACATTGCGCTGCAAGGGGTACCTCGTTCGATCCTGGCCGAATACGCCGAATCCCACCTGTAAACGCGGTCTGTGTGGGAGGGGGCTTGCTGCCTCCCACATGGTTTACAATCGGTGCTCCTGATCAGGAGTATCCCTGTGCTGACTCATCTCGATTCCCAAGGTCGCGCCCATATGGTCGACGTCACCGACAAATCCGTGACGTTCCGTGAGGCGGTGGCCGAAGCGCGCGTGCGCATGCTGCCCGAGACCCTGCAAATGATTGTCGACGGCGCCCACCCCAAGGGCGACGTGTTTGCCGTGGCCCGCATCGCCGGGATCCAGGCGGCGAAAAAAACCAGTGATTTGATCCCGTTGTGCCACCCGCTGATGCTCACCGGCGTCAAGGTTGAACTCAGCGCCGACGGCGTGGACGCCGTGCGCATCGTGGCGCGCTGCAAACTCAGCGGCCAGACCGGCGTGGAGATGGAAGCGTTGACGGCGGCCAGCGTCGCCGCGCTGACGATCTATGACATGTGCAAGGCGGTGGATCGCGGCATGACCATCGAAACCATTCGCCTGCTGGAAAAACTCGGCGGCAAAAGCGGGCATTTCAAGGTGGATGAACAATGAGCATCAACGTACTGTTTTTTGCAAGCTACGCCGAAGCCGTGGGCTTTGATTCGCTGGAGATGGAAGGCGATTTCGCCACCGTCGATGCGGTGCGCCTGGCGTTGGCGAGTGACCCGGAGTTTGCCGTGCTCAACGAACCCAGCCTGATGTGCGCGCGCAACGAAGAGCTGTGCGCGCTGGACGAGCCTGTGCAGGCCGGCGATGAAGTCGCGTTTTTCCCGCCTGTGACCGGGGGCTGAGCATGGCCATTCGGGTGCAGGCCGAGGCGTTTGATCCCGGCGCAGAGGTTAACGCGATGCACGCGGCCAATGTTGGCGTGGGCGCGGTGGTGAGTTTTGTCGGCTATGTGCGCGACTTCAATGATGGTCGCGACGTGTCGGGGATGTTTCTTGAACACTATCCCGGCATGACCGAAAAAGCCTTGGCCAAGATTGCCGTGGAAGCCGAGCAGCGCTGGCCGTTGCTCAAGCTGGAAGTGTTGCACCGTATCGGCGCGCTGGAGCCCGGTGAGCCGATTGTGTTCGTGGCGGCAGCCAGTGCCCATCGCCAAGCGGCGTTCGATGCCTGTGCGTTTGTGATGGATTACCTGAAGACCCGGGCGCCGTTCTGGAAGAAAGAAAACACCCCTGAGGGCGCGCGTTGGGTAGAAGGGCGCAGCAGCGATCACACCGCAGCCGATCGCTGGAAGTAGCCAGCCGATCACATCTCTCAGAATCAACTGGGATCAAAATGTGGGAGGGGGCAAGCCCCCGATGAGGGTGTGTCAGTCGATAAAACTGTAACTGACCCACCGCTATCGGGGGCAAGCCCCCTCCCACATTTAATCGCATTTCAGCTTTATGGGCGTTTGCGCTCTACAGCCCGCAACAAATGCGTCGGCGGCGTCTCACAGCTGATCTTGCGCCCCAGCAACGTCTCGATCGACGGCAACTGATACGAGTCATCCTCACCGGCAAAACTGATCGACACACCCGCAGCCCCGGCACGACCCGTACGGCCAATACGGTGCACGTAGTCGTCCGGCACTTCCGGCAGGGTGAAGTTGATCACGTGGCTGATGCCGTCGATGTGAATCCCACGGCCCGCCACGTCGGTGGCCACCAGCACGCGGATCTTGCCTTCGCGGAAGCCTTCCAGGGTCTTGATGCGCTTGTGTTGCGGCACATCGCCCGAGAGTTGCGCGGCATTCACGCCATCGCGCACCAGGCGTTCTTCGATACGGCGCACTTCGTCCTTGCGGTTGGCGAACACCATCACGCGTTCCCAACCGTTGTCGTTGACCAGGTTGTAGAGCAGCTTGTACTTGTCGGCACCGGCCACGGCGTAGATGTGTTGCTCGACGTTTTCGCTGGCGACGTTCAGCGCCTCGATCTCGACGATGGACGGGTCAGTGGTCCACTGCTTGGCGAGGTTCATCACGTCTTCGGTGAAGGTCGCGGAGAACAACAGGGTCTGGCGCTCGGCTTTCGGTGGGGTCTGGCGAATGATCTGACGCACTTGTGGGATGAAACCCATGTCGAGCATGCGGTCGGCTTCGTCCAGCACCATCACTTCGACCATGTCCAGGTGCACGTCGCCGCGCTGGTTGAAGTCCAGCAGGCGGCCCGGGGTGGCGACCAGGATGTCGCAATGACGGGCTTCGAGGTGCTTGAGCTGCTTGTCGAAGTCCATGCCACCGACGAACGTCATGACGTTGAGGCCGGTGTACTTGGTCAGGTCGGCGGCGTCCTTGGCGATCTGCACCACCAGCTCGCGGGTGGGGGCGATGATCAGCGCGCGCGGTTCACCCATGTAGCGCTCTTTGGGCGGCGGCGTCTGCAGCAGCTGGGTGATGATCGAGATCAGAAACGCGGCGGTCTTGCCGGTGCCGGTCTGGGCGCGGCCGATGGCGTCTTTGCCCGCGAGGGTAAAGCCCAGCACCTGCGCCTGGATCGGCGTGCAGTACGGGAAGCCCAGGTCCTGGATGGCGTGCATCAGTTCCGGGGCGAGTTTGAAATCGTGAAAGCGGGTTTTGCCTTCCTGGGGCTCGACGACGAAGTCTTCGAGTTTCCATGGGATCACCGGCGGCTTCGGCGCGCGTTCGCGGCGAGGCTTGGGGGCCGGCGCGGGTGCAGGCTCTTCGGCTTTCGCAGGCTCGGGGGCGGTCACCTTGGGCGCCTGCGCCGGGGCGACAGGTGCGGTCCGGACGGGCTGTTGACCGTCGTTGCGGCTGCCGGGCGTGGGGACAGGAGCACTGGGAACAGGCGCGAGCGGCTCAGCCTCGCTTTTGCCGAACATCTTCTTGAGTGCTTTGAGCACGGTGATCTCATTAATTGGTTAAGGAATATACGCCGGCCAGTGTAATGCAAGAATCGGGCGCGGCGTAGTGCGTCTGTCATACGGCTACATAAACGCTGGTTTTAGCCCAGGCGAGCGGCCAACCAGGCACCGATGTCGCGTATCTCCTCGGGTAACACTTCGTGGCCCATTGGGTATTCCTGCCATGTCACGGTGACACCACGGCTGTTCAAGTGCTCATAGGCGCTGCGGCCCATGGCGTTTTGCACCACGTCGTCGTACTGGCCGTGCAGGCACAGGGTCGGAATGCGCTGTTGGCTGGCCGACAACTCCAGCTCGTCGCTGAAGGTCGGCGCGTAGGTGGAGAGGGCAATCACGCCACCCAAAGGCCCCTGCCAATTCAGGAACGCGGTGTGGAAAACCACGGCGCCGCCCTGGGAAAAGCCTGCCAGGAAAATCCGCGAGGCGTCTATTCCGGTCCTTTTCTGCGTTTCGATCAAATCCGTGACCATTGCTGACGATTCTTCCAGCTCTTGCAGGCTGATCGAGCGGGCCGGGCTCATGGCCTTGATGTCGTACCAACTGGGCATCTCGTAGCCGCCGTTGATGGTCACCGGACGGGTCGGCGCCTGGGGCAAAACGAAACGGGTGGTCAGCAAGTTTTCCTGCAGGGCTTCGGCCACCGGCAGGAAGTCGTAGCGATCGGCACCCAGGCCATGCAACCAGATAACGCAGGCGTCTGCGGGCTTGGCGGGCTGAAGAATCAAGGGTTCGGTCATGTCTGCTCCATATATGTGCGTGCGCTCCGATTGGGTGCGTCGGAACGGTGCGTAACGAGTGGATCTGTTAAGTGAATGTCGCAACGTTGAATCTTTTTCGCTTGACCATGGGCTGAAACGACTCAGCCGTCACTCTGGTACGGCGCTTGCTATGCATAACGCGATGTCAGGTCTCTCTTACGGCGGTAACACTATCAGTGACTGCCGCTTGTGGGATAGCAACTGGACTTATAGCGACAGCCCCGAACCGTTTGACCCCAAAAAAAGCCAACACGGGTCAAGGTCGCCTCAAAAGGGTGCGGTGGGGTTCGAGCTCCGACACAACAAGAGCAAAACTGGAGGTTTGAATGAAGGTATTGAAATCCACCCTGGCCATCGTTTGCGCGGCGGCTGTACTGGGTGTCAGCGGTTTGGCCCAAGCCGGCGCCACTCTGGACGCCGTACAGAAGAAAGGCTTTGTGCAATGTGGCGTGAGTGACGGCCTGCCGGGTTTCTCGGTGCCGGATGCCAGCGGCAAGATCCTCGGGATCGACGCTGACGTTTGCCGCGCTGTAGCCGCTGCTGTGTTCGGTGATGCCACCAAGGTCAAATTCAGCCAGTTGAACGCCAAGGAGCGTTTCACCGCGCTGCAATCGGGCGAAGTCGACATCCTGTCCCGTAACACCACCATGACCAGCTCCCGCGACGCCGGCATGGGCCTGAAATTCCCGGGCTTCATCACTTACTACGACGGCATCGGCTTCCTGGTAAACAACAAGCTGGGCGTTAAAAGTGCCAAGGAACTGGACGGTGCAACCATCTGCATCCAGGCCGGTACCACCACCGAGCTGAACGTTTCCGACTACTTCCGCGGCAACAACCTGAAATACACCCCGATCACCTTCGACACCTCCGATGAAAGCGCCAAGTCGCTGGAATCCGGTCGTTGCGACGTGCTGACTTCCGACAAGTCCCAACTGTTCGCCCAGCGCAGCAAGCTGGCCGCACCGAAAGACTACGTGGTTCTGCCGGAAACCATTTCCAAAGAACCGTTGGGCCCGGTCGTGCGTAACGGCGACGACGAGTGGCTGGCCATCGTGCGCTGGGTTGGCTACGCCATGCTCAACGCTGAAGAAGCCGGCATCACCTCCAAAAACGTCGAAGCTGAAGCCAAGTCCACCAAGAACCCTGACGTAGCTCGTCTGCTGGGTGCTGATGGCGAATACGGCAAAGACCTGAAAGTTAAGAAAGACTGGGTTGTACAGATCGTCAAGCAAGTCGGTAACTACGGTGAAGTGTTCGAGCGCAACCTGGGCAAGAGCACCCCACTGGAAATCGACCGTGGCCTGAACGCACTGTGGAACGCCGGCGGCATTCAATACGCACCACCTGTGCGCTGATCGCTGATGGTTCAATCACCCGGTGGGCCAACCGCCGGGTGATGTTCTGTTCCATTATTTCCGGGGCACTTCATGCAAAATCAAATCGGCGCACCAAAGCAGAAGCTCAGCTTCAGCGATCCCAAAGTGCGTGCGTGGCTCTTCCAGATCATCACGATTGTGGCGGTGGTCTCGCTGGGCTGGTACCTCTTCAACAATACCCAGACCAACCTTCAACACCGGGGCATTACCTCGGGTTTCGACTTTCTTGAACGCAGTGCCGGCTTTGGCATCGCGCAGCATTTGATCGATTACACCGAGTCGGACAGTTATGCCCGGGTCTTTGTCATCGGCTTGCTCAACACCTTGCTGGTGACGGTGATCGGCGTGGTCCTGGCGACCCTGCTCGGTTTCATCATCGGCGTGGCACGGCTGTCGCCGAACTGGATGATCAACAAGCTGGCGACCGTGTATGTGGAAGTGTTCCGCAACATTCCGCCGCTGTTGCAGATCCTGTTCTGGTACTTCGCGGTGTTCCTGACCATGCCGGGGCCGCGTAACAGCCATAACTTCGGCGATACCTTCTTTGTCAGCAGCCGGGGCCTGAACATGCCGGCCGCGCTGGCGGCTGACGGGTTCTGGCCGTTTGTGGTCAGCATCGTCGTCGCCATCGTGGCAATCGTGCTGATGATGCGTTGGGCCAACAAGCGCTTTGAAGCCACCGGCGTCCCGTTCCATAAGTTCTGGGCGGGCCTGGCGCTGCTGATCGTGATCCCGGCATTGTGCGCCCTGGTGTTCGGCGCGCCGTTGCACTGGGAAATGCCAAAGTTGCAGGGCTTCAACTTTGTCGGCGGCTGGGTATTGATCCCTGAACTGCTGGCGTTGACCCTGGCGCTTACCGTCTACACGGCAGCGTTTATCGCCGAGATCGTGCGTTCGGGCATCAAGTCCGTCAGCCATGGCCAGACCGAAGCCGCACGCTCCCTGGGCCTGCGCCCTGGGCCGACGCTGCGCAAGGTCATCATCCCGCAGGCGCTGCGGGTGATCATTCCGCCGCTGACCAGCCAATACCTGAACCTGGCGAAGAACTCGTCGTTGGCCGCCGGTATCGGTTACCCGGAAATGGTTTCGCTGTTTGCCGGCACGGTGCTCAACCAGACCGGCCAGGCCATCGAAGTCATTGCCATCACCATGAGCGTGTACCTGGCGATCAGCATCAGCATTTCCCTGCTGATGAACTGGTACAACAAGCGCATTGCGCTGATCGAGCGGTGAGGAAACGCACATGAGTTCGCATACTTTCAAACCTGATATGCCGCCGCCGAGCAAAGTCTTCGGTCCGGTGGCATGGATGCGCGCCAATCTGTTTTCCAGTTGGCTCAACACCCTGTTGACGTTGCTGGCGTTCTACCTGGTTTACCTGGTGGTGCCGCCGATCCTGAGCTGGGCGATCATCGACGCCAACTGGGTCGGGACCACACGCGCCGATTGCACCAAAGAGGGCGCCTGCTGGGTGTTTATCCAACAGCGCTTCGGGCAGTTCATGTACGGCTATTACCCTGCCGACCTGCGCTGGCGCGTGGACCTGACCGTGTGGCTGGCCATCGTCGGTGTGGCGCCGTTGTTCATCTCGCGCTTCAAGCGCAAGGCGATCTACGGCCTGAGCTTTCTGGTGGTGTACCCGATCGTCGCCTTCTGCCTGCTGCATGGCGGGGTGTTCGGCCTGGCCAATGTGGCGACCAGCCAATGGGGCGGCCTGATGCTGACCCTGGTGATCGCCACCGTCGGGATCGCCGGGGCCTTGCCGCTGGGCATCCTGCTGGCCTTGGGGCGGCGTTCGAACATGCCGGCGATTCGTGTGGTCTGCGTGACCTTCATCGAGTTCTGGCGCGGCGTGCCGTTGATCACCGTGCTGTTCATGTCCTCGGTGATGCTGCCGTTGTTCCTGCCCGAAGGCATGGGCATCGACAAGTTGCTGCGCGCATTGATCGGCGTGATCCTGTTCCAGTCGGCCTACGTTGCCGAAGTGGTACGCGGTGGCTTGCAGGCAATTCCCAAGGGCCAGTACGAAGCGGCCGCGGCGATGGGCCTGGGTTACTGGCGCAGCATGGGCCTGGTGATTCTGCCGCAAGCCCTGAAGATGGTGATCCCGGGCATCGTCAACACGTTTATTGCGCTGTTCAAGGATACGAGCCTGGTGATCATCATCGGCCTGTTCGACCTGCTCAACAGCGTCAAGCAAGCTGCCGCCGACCCGAAATGGCTGGGCATGGCCACTGAAGGCTACGTGTTCGCCGCCCTGGTGTTCTGGATTTTCTGTTTTGGTATGTCGCGCTATTCCATTCATTTGGAACACAAGCTCGACACAGGCCACAAGCGTTAGGAGTTGATGTTATGAGCGAAGCGATCAAACAGCCTGTGAGCCCTGAAGGTATTATCCAGATGCAGGGCGTCAACAAGTGGTACGGCCAGTTCCACGTGTTGAAAGACATTAACCTCAACGTCAAGCAGGGCGAGCGTATCGTGCTGTGCGGCCCGTCGGGTTCGGGCAAGTCCACCACCATCCGCTGCCTCAACCGTCTGGAAGAGCACCAGCAGGGCCGCATCGTGGTCGATGGCGTGGAGCTGACCAACGACCTCAAGCAGATCGAAGCGATCCGCCGTGAAGTCGGCATGGTGTTCCAGCATTTCAACCTGTTCCCGCACCTGACCATCCTGCAGAACTGCACGCTGGCGCCGATGTGGGTGCGCAAGATGCCCAAGCGCAAGGCCGAAGAAATTGCCATGCACTACCTGGAGCGCGTGCGCATCCCGGAGCAGGCCCACAAGTTTCCGGGGCAACTGTCCGGCGGCCAGCAACAGCGTGTGGCGATTGCCCGCGCGCTGTGCATGAAGCCGAAAATCATGCTGTTCGACGAGCCGACTTCGGCACTCGACCCGGAGATGGTGAAAGAGGTTCTGGACACCATGATCGGCCTGGCCGAAGACGGCATGACCATGTTGTGCGTCACCCACGAAATGGGCTTCGCGCGTACCGTGGCCAACCGCGTGATCTTCATGGACAAGGGCGAGATCGTTGAGCAGGCGGCGCCGAATGACTTCTTCGACAACCCGCAGAATGACCGGACCAAGTTGTTCTTGAGCCAGATTCTGCATTGATCGAGGTTTGAAAGAATAAACCCGGCCTGGTGCCGGGTTTATTTTTGCCTTGAATCTTTCAGGAAGCGTGAGCTGCGAGTTGCTGTGCGTCTTTTGCGATGAGCAGTTGGTTCAAGTCTTCGCCGACATTGAGGGTCTTTATCTCGGCTACCAAGTGGGGATGTTTATCCAAAAGACGCATGAGTGTGAGCAGCGGTTCCGGCGGAAAGATTTCCGCCCTTTCGTAGCGAGAAAATGCGTTGTGCCCGCGAATGGTCAGTAATAGCGCGGCATCCTTCTGTGTCAGATGCAGTTTGCGACGGATTCGCTTCATTTCCGCTGCGATAACTATTTTGGCATCGATCAACAACTGATCGCTGGCCTCTGAATAACGCTCTGCACTGTCGTCATCGTAATCGAACTCTATCTCCTTGCAGGCATGGCATTCCCAGCCAGCAATGTCAGGGATTTCTCGAATCATGCCGCGAGTATTGATGGTGAAAGTGCGACCTTCAAAATGCCGCATGCCGTCGTGGGCACCACAGCTCATGCATTGTTGGGTTTTCATAAGGTTTTCTCCTTGAAGGAGATTACAGGAGGCCCCCCGCCCGGGCGGTGAGTGACCTTGATGTAAATCTCCGTGCCGTAGACCTTGATCAGATAGACGTCCTGCCAGATGCGATGGTCTGAATACGTCGTCATTGATTTATGCAACATTCGAGTCTCAAGGGCGCAAACCGCGAGTCGCATCTGGCCGATGTTCAACTCAAGCTGTCGCGCACCTTCCCGCGCACTTGCAGTAAAGGCTCGCAAGCCCAGCCTGATGACATCCGCTTTAACCAACGCCAAATCGTAATGAGGTGTGTACTTTTCCATAAGACACCTGAGTCCAATAATTACCCTCTAAGGGTAATTTTACCAATCGAAAATACTGCTCCTTTTCCTGTCTAAGAACCCTAGTGCCTTGCCCTTGTAGGCAAGTCCGAATAGGCTGTGGGAAAATTCATCCTATGATTGGACGAAAGTGCGCAATCCATGACAGACATCGCCCCACTGATAAAACGCTCCCTCGTCGACCAGGCCCTGGAGCAACTGCGCCAACGCATCACCCAAGGCCAATGGGCCGTTGGCGAACGCCTGCCCACCGAGCCGGAGCTTTCCGCCGAGCTGGGCATCAGCCGCAACACCGTGCGCGAGGCCATGCGCGTATTGGCGTTCTCCGGCTTGATCGAAATCCGCCAGGGCGACGGCAGCTATTTGCGCTCCACCACCGACCCGCTGGGCGCGATGCGCGCGTTATCCCATTGCACATTGGAACAGGCGCAGGAAACCCGGCAGATCCTCGAAGTGGAAGCGATCGGCCTGGCGGCACTGCGCCGTACCGAGGAAGACTTGCTTGACTTGCGTGAGGCCCTGCAAAAAAGCGCCGCGCTGTATCACGGTGACCTGGAGGCCTACATCAGCGCCGATCTGGTGTTCCACAAAGGCCTGGTGGACGCCGCCCACAACCCGGCGTTGAGCGAGCTGTACCAGTACTTTTCCGCCATCGTCGGCGCCCAACTGCGCCAGACCCTGAACATCTCGCCGCGTCGCCAGGCGGTGTTCGACCTGCATATCGCCCTGCTCGAAGCCGTGGAACACCAGGACCCGGAACGCGCCAAATCCCTCTGCCGGCAGTTGATCAATGAACCTTGAAGCCAAGCGCCCACCCGAACTCGAAGAACTGTTGATCGACGCCGAAGCCGACGACGAGGTGGTGCAACACAGCCACCCGGTGGTGAGTCGCCCCTGGCTGTTGCTGCTGGGCCTGATTTTGGTGGCGTTGAACCTGCGCCCGGCGCTGTCGAGCATGTCGCCGTTGCTGGCCGACGTCTCCAGCAGCCTGGGGTTGTCGGCGGCCAAGGCCGGTCTGCTGACGACCTTGCCGGTGCTGTGCCTGGGCCTGTTCGCGCCGATGGCGCCAATCCTGGCGCGGCGTTTCGGTGCCGAGCGGGTGGTGCTGGGGATTCTGCTGACGTTGGCTGCGGGGATTATTCTGCGCAGTTCGTTGGGCGAAGTGGGGCTGTTCGCCGGCAGCCTGATTGCCGGTGCGAGCATCGGCATCATCGGTGTGTTGCTGCCGGGTATCGTCAAGCGTGATTTCGCCAAACAGGCGGGCGCCATGACCGGCGTGTACACCATGGCCCTGTGCCTGGGTGCGGCGCTGGCGGCGGGCGCCTCGGTGCCGTTGAGCCATTATTTTGCTGACAGTTGGCCGGTTGGCCTGGGTTTCTGGGTCCTGCCGGCACTGGTGGCGGCGCTGTTCTGGCTGCCCCAGGTCGGCCAGAAACACGGCGCCCATCAGGTCGCTTACCGGGTGAGGGGGTTGCTGCGTGATCCGCTGGCCTGGCAGGTGACCTTGTACATGGGCCTGCAATCGTCCTTGGCGTACATCGTGTTCGGCTGGTTGCCGTCGATTCTGATCGGCCGTGGCCTCAGTGCCACCGAAGCCGGGTTGGCGCTGTCCGGCTCGATCATCGTGCAATTGGCCAGCTCCCTGGCCGCGCCCTGGCTGGCCACCCGTGGCAAAGACCAGCGCCTGGCGATTGTGGTGGTGATGCTGCTGACCCTCGGCGGCCTGTTCGGCTGCCTGTATGCACCGCTGGACGGGCTGTGGGGCTGGGCGATTCTGCTCGGCCTGGGCCAGGGCGGTACGTTCAGCCTGGCGCTGACCTTGATCGTGCTGCGCTCGCGCGATGCCCATGTGGCGGCCAACCTGTCGAGCATGGCCCAGGGCATCGGCTACACCCTGGCGTCCATGGGCCCGTTCGCGGTGGGCCTGGTGCACGACTGGACCGGCGGCTGGGGCGCGGTGGGCTGGATCTTCGCGGTGATCGGCCTGGGCGCGATCATCGCGGGGTTGGGCGCCGGCCGCGCGCGGTATGTGGCCGTGACCAGCGAAAAGGTCTAGAGGTACAACACTTCCATGGTGCTGGAGCCGTCGATATGCACGTCGCTGCTCAGGTCCAGGTCGCGAGTGGCAACGATGATCGTGTCGACCCTGACCGTGCTGCTCAGGCTCCGGATCGCCGTCGGCCCGCTGGTGCTGCCGGCGGTGTCGGTAAAGCCCAGGAAGCTGCGTGCGCCGATGTCGATCGGGTTGCTGTTGGCGGTGCGCCAGGCGACGCCGCCGCTGGTGGATTCGGTGCCATAGACCTGGGGCAGCGTGTCGATCACCGTCTGGCTGGGGTCGAAAGTCAGGGAAAACAGGCCGATTTTATTACCGCTTTGATCCAGCCCGAGTCCGTAGAAAATCTCGCTGTTGACGTTGGCGGTACCGTCACGGTTGTCGCCCATGCGCAAGGCGTAACGGCTCGCGGCCTCGCAGGTGATGGTCACATTGAGGTAGCGCACCGGCAGGCGTGTGCCGCGATCGGCGTTCAAATCCTGTTGGGATATCTTGCCGTAGTCGATCAGCCCGTTACTCGACAGCGTAGGGGTGCAGGCGGTTGGGGTGAGCAGGCCGGTGACCGCGAGTTCGGTGCTGGACGCCGCCATGGCGCCGGCGCTGAGGCTCAACAGAGCCAGGGTTGCGAGGGAAAGCTGGCGTAGGTTCATGACCATACTCCTGGATCAGAGGTAGATGATTTCAATCGTGCCCGAACCATCGAGCACGACGTCGGTGCGCAGGTCCAGGCTGTTCATGGGCGACAGAATCGCGCGCACGCTGATCTGCCCGCTCAGGTTCTGGATCGCCGTGGGGCCGGCATGGCTGCCGGGTGTATCGGTGAAGCCCAGCAGGCTGTTGCTGCCGATGGGGATGGGGTAGCCGCTGGAGCTGCTCCAGGCCACGCCGCCGGTGGTGGAGTCGGTGCGATACACCTGGGGCAGGGCGTCGGCGCGCAGGTCGAAGGGGTCGAAATACAGGTAATAGCGACCGATGTTATTGCGCCCGTCATCCACCCCCAGGCCGTAGGCGGTTTCGTCGATGCCGCCGGTGGCCGAGCCTTTGCGGTTGTCTTGCATGCGCAAGGCAAAGCGGGTGGGGCCGTCGCAGCCGATGCCCAGCAGCAGGCTGCGTGAGGCCAGGGCGTTTTCCTTGTCTGCGTTCAGGTTCTTGGCCCACATGCGGCCAAAATCAACGATGCCGCCATTGGACAAAGTGGCCTCGCAGGCCGCCGGAGCGAAGCCGGCTTGCAGCGACAACTCGCGGGCGCGGCCGGTGGCCACGGCGTCGATCAGCCCGCTGACATCCCAGGTCACCGCGTCGCGAACTTGCGTGGCGTCGGCCTGGGCCCAGGCGCTCACCTGCAGTTGTACAGAAAAGCTGCTGCCGGTGGTGGGCACGCCATCGCGCAGGGGCACGATGGCGTGGTCAGGTCGCCAGTCGAGTGCCTGGCCGCGTTCGCTGGGCGCCTGGCCTTGCCCGGTGACCAGGCCCAGTTCCACGGCCTGGCCGTCGAGTACCGCATCGCTGACGTGCACGCGGTAGCTGCCGCGCTCGGTAAAGCGGTAACGCTCGGCCGTGGCCGCCAAGGCCCGGTAAAACACGTGCAGGTCGGTGGCTGTCGAGCAGTTCAGGTTCAGGCTCAGGCGGCGTTCACCCAGCAGGATTTCAGCGCTGGGGTTGCGCTGCACGGCGCGGTTCATCACGCCGAAATCCAGGCGCGCCTGGCTCAGGTTGAGCTGGCAATCGTCGGCTTGCGCCTGGCCCAGGACGAGGGTGGCCAGGCCCAGCAGTAAAAGTCGCTTCATCGGAAGATTCCTCATGGCGTCACACAGCGCGCCGGGGCGGTTTCGAAATACACCTGCGGGTCGGGGTCTTGCGCGAGGTCTACCTGCAGTTCACAACGGTTCATGCCCTCGGCCTTGACCCACAAACTGCGCGGGTCCAGCACATTCGGCAGGAACACCTGGCTGCCTTCCTGCACCAGGGTCACGAACTCGTCGTCGGCGGTGCTCACGGTGGCGCCACGGGGCAGCGGCGCGCCGTGGTCGGTGGTCACGGTGAGCAAGGCGCGACGGGTCAGGGCCACGCCGAATTCCACGCGGTCCACCGCGCCGCGCCCGGCGGTAATCACGGCCAGGCCGTTGCTGATATCGGCGTTGCGCGGCAACGACTGGGTTTGCACTTCCACCGCACTACGCCCGTAGGCGGACACCTGCGGCACCACCGCCTGGCCAAGGGCGTCGGTCCACACCGGGCCGCTTGGGGTGGTGAGCTTGACCCCGGCCATGTCGCCCACCGACACCAGCGCGAAGGTGTCGCGCACCGGGTACGGCGAGAACGTCACCCCGCCGCTGTGGGCCACCACCGCGCCGCGTGCGCCGCCCTGGTAGCTGGAGCGCTCGGCGTCGGAGCGGCTGTAGTTGAGGTCCAGTTGCGCGTAACGCGGCAAGTAGGACACGCCCAAGGTGGACTCCACCTGATGGTCGCGGCTGTCGTGCTCGGCGCTGACCCGGTAGCTGAGTTGATCGTTGACCTGCTCGTTGACCCCCAGGCCGATGCGGTGCTCGCCCCCTGAGTTGCGCACCCAGGCGCGGCCTCGACGGCTTTCGCCGAGGGGCACGCTGAGGTTCAGGTACACCGCGTTCTCGTCATTCTCACGGCCGCTGACTTGCCATTCGGCGCTGGCCGACAGCGACACACCGCGCACGCTGGTACCCCAGGATGCGAGCGCGCGGCTGCTGTTTTCACCATTGAAGGCGGTGGTGCGCGACAGCCCGGCGTTGAATGCGCCGAGCCACGGATGGGCCCAGCCCAGGGACAGGCTCTGTTGATCGCGATAACGCGTGCGCCGGCCTTCGTCGTCGCGCGAATCGTAGTAACTCGCGTCTTCCAGTTCGCGGTAACCCATGGTGCGGTGGGACGTGCCGGCGCTGATCGACCACTGCTGTCCCAGGCGCTGGGACAGCGTGAGGTCGGTTTGCACGCCGCGCTCCTGCAGGCGTTGGGCATCGGCAATCTGGGTCGACAGCTGCAGTTGGCCGTCGGGCCACGGCAACAGGCCCAGGCTCGCGCCGGTCGCGCGGTAGTCCTCGGCGACCAGCCCGCCGGCACCCACGCTCAGGCGTGTATTCAGTGCGCCACTCCAGCCGGCACTGACCACCCAGGGATCGTCGCCACGGGTATTGCCGATATTGCGCACCCGCCCGGCGCCCACCGAGTATCCGGCTGCCGGCAGGCCAATGCCGAGCATGGCCGCCGGCACGCTGAAGCGGCGCTCTTCGCCGCTGCTTTCCTTGACCGTGACTTCGACGTCGGCGCGGGTGTTCAGGCGCCGCACATCGGTCAGCGTGAACGGCCCGGCCGGCACCACCGTGGAGTGAATCAGCGCGCCGTTCTGGCGCACCTCAACCTGGGCCGGGCTGTTGGCGATGCCGTTGATGGTCGAGCCTTGTTCCTGGTCCTGCAGTGCCTGTTCGGTGAACACCTGCATGCCGGTGATCTGCGCCGAGGACAGCACCGGGTTGTAGAGGCTGATTTGCCCGGCCTGCAACACCGCCTGCTGTTCGGCGAAGGTGCGCTGGGCATAGGCTTCCAGGTGGGTGCTGCGCGAACGTGAATCCTGCCAGGTCTGCACCTGGCGGCTGCGCACGATCCAGTCGCCGGCGTTGAAGCCGACCTCGGTATTGGCCGAGCCGAAGCGGCTGGCGTCGTCGCCATAACGGTTGTACAAACCGGTGAGGTCGTAGTTGAGCAGGGCGGCGAAGCCACCGGTTTCATAGCCGGACAGTTCGCGTTGGCGTGGGCGCAGGGCATCGGTGGGCACCATCAGGTTGATGCTCAGGCTGGCCGGGTCTTGTTCCACCACGGTTTGCGGGTATTCGCCGAGGAAGTCATGGCAGCCGCTGTCGCCCAGCGGCGCCGGCACCACCAGGTCGGCGGCGTCCAGCAAGGGCCGGTCAAAGCACAGCGCGCCCTGGGGGTCGAAGCGTGCATCGAGGCGGCCACGGCGCTGGCCGTTCACTGTCAGGCTCACCGCGTGATGCCCGCTGGTGAAGCGCGGTGCGTCCAGCAGCAGGTAGGCCAGCTCCGGGTCGATCCCGCGCTGGTGCAGGGTTTGCGCGTCAAAGGCGTCGGCCCGGGCCTCGGCCGACAGCAGCGCCAGGGTCAGTGGCAGCGCGGCCCTGAACAGGGCAGGGCACAAAGGACAGTCGAGCACGGCTGCGCCGGCCGGGTCAGTGGTTACTGTGTTCACGTAAGGCACTCAAGTTATGGAAGCGCGCAACGGTTGGCGGGCTTCCCGGTGACAGTCACAGGGCTGTCACTTCGTTATTCAGCGTTGGCTGCGGTTATCGGTGCTTCATAGGCGGCGACGGCAAAGCCGTAGACGGTGGCCGGTTGCAGGCGTACGGCGGTGGCGGCGTGAGGTGTGCTGAGCCGCAAGGTTTCGCCGGGCAGCACGTAGGTTCGCGGCAGCACCAGACCTTGTTTGCCGGGCAGCAGTTGCAGCTCCTGCGCCAGGCGCACCACGTAAGGCGTGGGGTTGTCGATGTTCAGGTGGCCGTCCTTGAGCGACCAGGTGAGCCCGGTCCAGGGTGTACGGTTCGGCGCCAGGCCTTTGGGGTGGATGATCACCGGCAGGTTCTGCCGCACGGTCACGCCGACCCGCGCGTGCCCGGCCTGTTGGGCGTCGCGGTCCTTGGGCATGCCTTCGAAGATCACCCGTTTCAGGCGCTGGGTTTGCAGCGGCGTGCGGTTTTGCAGAATAAAGCGCACCAGCTGGCTTTTATCCGCCTCCACCCGGGCAAGGGGCGGGGTGACAAACAGCAGCGACTCGGTGTCTTCCGGAATGTTCTCGAGGGTGACGTGCAGCAGCGCCAGCTTGCCGTCGGTGTTGGTGACCGACACCGAGGCTTCGCCATCGGCCTCGTTGACGATCACCACCGAGGTGTCGGGCACCATGCCGTCGGCGAATACTTGGGTGCTCAGTAGCCAGCCCAGGGCCAGCAAGGTTGCAGAGGTTTTCATGATGCACTTCCTGAAATGATCACGGGCTTTAGAGGTAACGCAGGTCCAGCACCAATGAACCGTCGAGGGGAACGTCTTGCCTGAGGGTCAGGCGGTTCGCCGGGTTGATGGTGGTTTGCGCGCGGATACGGGTGTTCAACATGACGATGGGTTCGGGAAACGGCCGGCCGGGGCGGGCAAAGCCCATCAGGGTCCTGGGGTATATGGCCGGTTGAGGCGACCAGATGCCGCCCTGGGTTTTTGACGCCAGCGACTGCATGGCCTGGCCGTCGCCTTGCGCCGCTTCGAACGCCAGGCCAACCGAGCCCAAGTGTTCGGTGGGCGCGTTGGGATTTTTGCCCAGGCCGTAGGCGGTGCCGGGTGCGGCGGACGAATCCTCGCGGCTGTCCACGCCGATCAGGGCAAACAGCATCGGGCCGCTGCAGATGATCTCCACCTCCAGCCACTGGCTGGGCAAGGCTGTGGGCGCTTCCTGGTTCAAGGTATGGGCAGGGATGGTGCCGTGGTCGATCACCCCGCTGCCGGACAGCGCGATGGTGCAGGAACTGGGCGTGACCAGGCCCGCGAGGGTCATCTCGGTCGCGCTGCTGGCAAACACGCTAGAGCCGGTGTTGAGCAATAACAGCGCCGCGCACAGGCGTAGGGTTCTGTTCATCATTCGGTCTTCAATGTGTTTGAGGCAAATAATTAAGGCGCCTCGCCGCGAACGGCGAGGCGGCGGGTTTACAGGTACTTCACTTCGAACGTGGCGGAGCCGTCGATGGGGTGCTCATCGCTCAGGTCCAGGCTGTCGGCCCGGGCGATGAACGCGTTGATTTCCAGGTTGGTGGTCAGTTGCTCGATCGCGATTGGCAGCCACACACCGGTGGTGCGGTCACCAAAGCCCGCCAGGTCCATCGGCCCTATGCTGGAGTCTTCATACATTTCCATCCAGGAGGCGCCATTGTCGTGGGACTGTAGCGGGGTGATGGCGACGTTATCGCCCACGGCGCTGTTGAGCAGCAGGCTGTAGCCCCCCAGTTTCTGGGCGTCGTTGATCTGGCCCAGGCCGTACATGAAGGCGTAAGGCGCTGAGCCGGCCCGGTTATCGGTCCCGTTGAATGCATATAGGGTCTTGCCCTCGCAGTTGATTTGCAGCTGCAAGGTGGTTCTAGGCAGTTCGGTGATGGTGGTGAGATTGAGGTCCTTGGCCGAGATCTTGCCGTAATCGACCACGCCGTTGCCCGACAGGCTCGGTTCGCAGGCATTGGGGGTAATCACCCCCTTGACGGTCAAGTCGACGGTGGACGCTGCCACGGCACTCGCGCTGGTGCTGATCAGCAGCGCGGTAGCCAGGGCATTGAGCGTAAGTTTCATGGGGCACACGTTTCCTTTCGAGTAGGGCCGGTTGAGAAAAGGCTCACAGGTACTTCAGTTGCACGGTGGCGTGGCCATCCAGCGGTACTTCTTCGAGCACGGTCAGCCGGTCGGTACCATCGATCATGGTGAACAGGCGCAGGTCTGCGGTGAACCGTTTCACGGCAATCGGCGCATGGCTGGGGCCAGCGGCGGCGATAGAGGTTTGCCGGGTATGCCCCAGGGACACCGACGGCAGCCAGGTGGCTCCGCCATCGGTTGAGGTGACCGTTTTGACGGCGACGCCGTCGGCGGCTGGATTGAACAGACCGAACCCGGCGCTGCCGAGTTTTTCGTTGTTGCCAGTCATGCCCAGGCCATGCCAGTTCTGGTTGATCGCCGACGTGCCTGCGCGGTTGTCGATGGTGCTCAGCGCGATGAACGTCGCTTCCTCACACTGGATTTCCAGTTGCATGGTCTGCGGCGTCAGCGAGGTTGGCGTGTCCGCGCTGAGCTCCTTGGCCGTCATCTTTCCGTAATCCACCACGCCTCCGCTGGAGAGCGTGGGGCCACAGGCACTCGGCGTGATGGTGCCCGTGACGGCAAAGTCGGCGCTGCTGGCGGCCTGTACGGCGGGCGCCAGCAGCAAAGCGGTGAACAAAACAGCGGGTGAGAAATTCATAGGCAAGCGTCACCTTGGGTTGCAGAGTCGAGGGTATAGGGGGTTACAGGTACACCACTTCAATGGTGGCCGAGCCGTCGATCTGCACTTCTTCGCTCAGGTCCAGGCCGTCGGTGCGGTTGATGTAGCCGAGGTAGTTAACCTCGGTCACCAGCTCCTCGGTGGGGCGTGGGGTGGTCAGGTCCGACAGGGCGGCGACGGAGAGCATCAGGCCGTGTTCAAAGGAGTTGTATTTCTCCCAGGTGGTGCCGTTGTCGAAGGAGGCGATGGCCTGTACGACTTCACCGTCGGCCAGCGGTGGGTTGGCGGATGAACCAAGGCTCAAGTCATAGGAGCCCAGCTTCTGGGTGCCATTGATCAGGCCCAAACCGAAACCGCTGGCGGTGCCGGAGCCCAGGCGGTTATCCATCGCCCTGAGGGCGAAGAGCACCGGTGCATCGCAGTTCACGGTCATTTGCAGGCTGGCAGTCGGCAGTATTGTGTTGCGGTCGGTGTTCAGGTCCTTGGCCGACATCTTGCCGTGGTCGATCACGCCGCCGCCGGACAGGGCTGGGGTGCAGGCGTTCGGGGTGATGATGCCTTTGACGGTCAGGTCTACGGTGCTGGCGGCGAAGGCCGGGGCGGTGCCGGTGATCAGCAGGGCGCTGGCAAGTGCGATCAGGTGCTTGTTCATGGTGTGTCGTCTCGGTAATGGGTCAACTGACAAGTGCACGTCGCCGCTGCGCCTGAAAGGGCGCGGTGGGGCATTGGGTCAGTTCGAATGGTTGGCCGCCAGGTGAGTTGGCGGGTTGCCCTTTTGGGCTGGGGCGCAATTTAGCGCCGGTGCAGGGGAGGGGGAATACAACAAATACGACATTCCGTCGGTGTCGGAATTGGGCTTTCGCGGTGTAGGAAAAGATGCAATCTTTCGTAGTTTTTGTATCGTAACAAGGCCACTTATATGGATATCTAATGTCGAACTAGTGTTCTTTTTCGAGTGTGCCAAAACGGCCGCCGAGAGGACCTTTCATCGTCTTAATAGATATCGAGGTGGCCATGCGGCCAAGGGGTCCTGCTCAACCATCACCTTGGGGCAGCCCCCCTGCGCACTGGTGCAACCTGAGCGTGCTGGTCGCCGACGACCACCCCACCTACGGCGCCTTGATGGGCTGGTTCCTGCAAAAATTCGGCCTGGGCCATGAGGTGGTCGGCGACGGGCAGCAGGCCGTGGTAGCCAGCGGGCTGCGACGTTTCGACCTGGTGATCAGCGATTGCCGCATGCCGGTGCTGGATGGCTACGACATGGCTCGGCAGATGCGCCGGCGCGAGCACGTCGAAGGCCGCCAGCGCGTGCCCATCATTGCCTTGACCGCCCAGGTAACCCCCGACGATGTGCAGCGTGGCCTTGAGGCCGGCATGGACGCCTGGCTGCTCAAACCCTTGTCGGCCCAACGCTTGCGTGAGGTCCTGGAACACTGGCTGCCCGCGCCGGGAGGCCAGATCGCCAGCCCGTTTGTGGCCGTGGTGCAGGCACACTGGCCAACCCGCGCCGAACTGATCCAAACCTTTGGCGATGAGCAGGTGGTGAACCGCCTGCTGAGCAGCCTCTTGCATGAGGCCAATGTGGACTATGCCGGCCTGCTGCAGGCCTGTAGCACCCTGGATCAACACGCCGCCGTCGAGTGTTTGCATCGCTTGCTGGGCAGCCTGGCGTTCCTCGCCGGTACCGAGCCGGACTCGCGCTCGGGCCGCTTGATCGAAGACTTGCGTGAACATGGCATCGTGCTGAATCAGCAAGCGCTGCAGGAATTCGAACAAGGCGTGATTGTTTACCTGCGGTATTTGACAGATTTATGACGTGCTCAGACGGTTTTGTAGGTTATGTCTGCACTGTTTGTAGTTTTAATCTGTAAGTCATGTCCTTTTATTTTGTAGGCAGGAATTCAAACGCTAATCCACACGGGGCGCAGTGAAAATCGGCCGTGGTTGGGCGGTTGTTGGCGGCGGTGGACGGGGCTATTTTTCTTGATCAATTTGCCAGCATTCGTGGTTTTTTATGTTTCGCGTAATTATTGCCGACGATCATCCCATTGTGCGCATTGGCCAGCGGGTGGTGATCGAGGCGGGCGGCACGTGCAAGGTGGTGGGTGAGGCCGATGGCCCGGATGAGTTGCTTGATCTGTTGGGCAACACGCCCTGCGACCTGCTGGTGACCGACTTCACCATGCCGGGTGGGCAGCAGGCTGATGGCTACGTGCTGCTGGGCTTGCTGCGCCGCCAATACCCCAATTTGCCGGTGATTCTGGTGACGATGTTCGCCAATATCGTCACGTTGCGCGCCTCGTTTGCCCAGGGCGCGCGGGCGATCATCGCCAAGAGCGCCTCATCCAAGGAGTTGCCGTTGGCGATCAGGGCGGTCAGCCAGGGCAAGACGTTCGTCAGCGAGGGGTTGCGTGCGCAGATGGTCGAGGCCGGGACCGGTGATCAGTCCTCGCAGCCCCAGTTGTCCGGCCGCGAGCGCGAAGTGGTGCGCATGCTCGCCAGCGGCATGACCGTCAGCGAGATCGCCGCCCAGGTCAACCGCAGCGTGTCCACCATCAGCAAGCAGAAAAGCACGGCCATGAACCGCCTGTGCATTTGCACCGACGTGGAGCTGTTCGCCTATGCGCGTAGCTGTGGGATGGTGCCTTAGGTGGAAGGGGTATTCCTGTCATTAATGCCGATAGTGTTCTTCGCGCTTGAGGATTATCGTATCCAGCCCCTCGACCCTTTTGCGGAAACTGCCCATGAGCGACGCCCATAACGCCCTGATCACCGAGTTCTACAGTGCTTTCCAGCGCCTGGACGCCGAAGCCATGGCGGCCTGCTACACCGAGGACGTGCTGTTCAGCGACCCGGCGTTCGGTGAATTGCGTGGGCGCGATGCCGGGGATATGTGGCGCATGCTGACCACCCGGGCCAAGGATTTTTCCCTGACCTTCGACCATGTGCGCAGCGATGACAGCACCGGCAGCGCACATTGGGTGGCCACGTACCTGTTCAGCGCGACCGGCAACACCGTGATCAACGATATCGGCGCGCGGTTTGTGTTTCGCGACGGCAAGATCTGCGAGCACCATGATCACTTCGACCTGTGGCGCTGGTCGCGCCAGGCCCTGGGCCTCAAGGGCTTGCTGCTGGGCTGGTCACCGGCGCTGAAAAACGCCGTGCGCGCCCAGGCACGCAAAGGCTTGAAGGCATTCCAGGCCAGTCGTTGATAAGCTTGGCGTTCCTCTGGTTTGCCGAATTGATCCGTGACGACTCCCACTGAACCCAAACCCTGGTTCGTCTACCTGGTGCGCGCCGCCAACGGCGCGCTGTATTGCGGCATCAGCAATGACCCGGTGCGCCGTTTTGCCTCGCACCAGAGCGGCAAGGGCGCGCGGTTTTTCCTGTCCAGCCCGGCCGTGGCGCTGGTGTACACCGAGCAATGCGCGAGCAAAGGCGAGGCGCTGCGCCAGGAGCGCTTGATCAAAAAGCTGAAAAAAAGCGCCAAGGAATGCCTGGCGGCGAGTGGCTCATTGATTTGAGTGATGGGTTCCCATCACGCCATCGGCGCAGGTTGCGCGTTAAGCTGCGGGTTCATTTTCCAAGTGGACCCCGGCATGTCTGAGCTCATCCTGCACCACTACCCCACATCCCCTTTCGCGGAAAAAGCGCGGCTGCTGCTGGGCTTCAAAGGCCTGTCCTGGCACTCGGTGCATATCTCGCCGGTGATGCCCAAGCCCGATCTCACGGCCCTGACCGGCGGCTATCGCAAGACCCCGGTGCTGCAAGTCGGCGCCGATATCTACTGCGACACCGCCCTGATCGCCCGCCGCCTGGAGCAAGAAAAAGCCACCCCGGCGCTGTTCCCGCTTGGCCAGGAAATGATCACCCAAACCTTCGCCACCTGGGCCGACAGCGTGGTATTCGCCCACGCCGTGAGCCTGGTGTTCCAGCCCGAATCCGTGGCGGTACGCTTCGGCAAGTTGCCGCCGGAAGCGATCAAGGCGTTCCTGGCCGACCGCGCCGCACTGTTCAGCGGCGGCACGGCGAGCAAGCTGCCGGCCGAATTGGCCAAGCATCAATGGCCGGCGATCATGACGCGCCTGGAGCAGCAACTGCAGCGCGAGCCGGGTGACTTCCTGTTCGGCGAACCTTCGATTGCCGACTTTGCCCTGGCCCACCCGCTGTGGTTTCTCAAGGCCACGCCGGTGACCGCGCCGCTGGTGGACGCGTATCCGGCTGTTTCGGCGTGGCTGGGCCGCGTGCTCGGTTTCGGCCACGGCACGGCCAGCCAGATGACCGCGGAGCAGGCCTTGGACATCGCACGTAATGCCACGCCGGCAGCGCTGCCGGACGAAAAATTCGAGGACTTGAATGGCTTCCACCCCGGCCAGCACGTGACCATCAGCGCCATCGATTACGGCGTCGACCCGGTGGCCGGCGAGCTGCTGTTTGCCGGGCGCGAGGAGTTGATCCTACGCCGCAGCGACGAACGCGCTGGCAGCGTGCATGTGCATTTCCCACGCATGGGTTTTCGCATTCAGGCGCAATAAGTAAAAATATTTGCAAACAAATGTGAGGTAAATCCCCCGCCCATCCGTGTAGTGCTTGAAACTGCGATCTATTCGCATTAACGGCGTTTTCTACACGGGTTCTCACAGCATGAAATCGATGGCGGGCGGTTTGGTTAAACAGTGGCTGGGAGCCTCGGTATTGGCGGTGTCGGGGCTGGCGTTGCTGCCCCTTTGCGTCGCGCAGGCGCAGGAGCAGCAGAGCGCCCAGTTCACTTTTACCCTGGCAGCCAAACCGCTGCCCCAGGCGCTGAGCGATTTCAGCCGGGTTACCGGCATCAGCGTGATCTATACCGATGAAGCGCCCTACGGCCTGAATGCCCCGGCAGTCAGCGGGCAAATGAGCGCGACCCAGGCCCTGCAACGCCTGCTGGGCAACTCCGGGTTCACCTTCCGCCAGATCGACGCCCGCACCCTGGCCCTGGAACCGGTGCCTACCGACGGCGCGGTCAACCTTGGCGCCACCACCATCAGCGGCGTTGGCCAGGCTCAGGACAGCACCAGCTACCAGCCGCCGCCCACCAGTTCGGTGATGCGCTCCCACGGCCTGCTGCTGGAAACCCCGCAAACCGTCAACGTGGTGCCCGCCCAGGTGCTGCGCGACCAGACCCCGCGCAACCTGGATGACGCCCTCGGCAACATCAGCGGCATCACCCAGGCCAACACCCTCGCCAGCACCCAGGACGCGGTGATGCTGCGTGGCTTCGGCGACAACCGCAACGGCTCGATCATGCGCGACGGCATGCCCATAGTGCAGGGCCGTGCGCTGAACTCAACGGCCGAGCGGGTTGAAGTGCTCAAGGGCCCGGCATCCTTGCTGTATGGCATCCAGGACCCGGGCGGCGTGGTCAATATCGTCAGCAAAAAGCCTGAGCTGGTGCAATCCACCGCCCTGACCGTACGCGGCTCCACCTTCGGCGACGGCAAGAACGGCAGCGGCGGCAACCTCGACACCACCGGGCCTATTGGTGATTCCGGCCTGGCTTATCGCCTGATCGTCGATCATGAAGACGAAGACTACTGGCGCAATTTCGGCACCCACCGTGAGTCGTTGGTGGCGCCGTCCCTGGCCTGGTATGGCGACAGCACCAAGCTGTTGCTCGCGTATGAACACCGCGAATTTCTTTCGCCGTTCGACCGAGGCACCGCCATCGACAAGTCCAACCACCCGCTGGATATCCCGTCTACCCGACGTCTGGACGAGCCGTTCAACAACATGGAAGGCCGCTCCGACCTGTACCGCTTTGAAGCCGACCACGATTTGAACGACGACTGGAAAGCCCATTTCGGCTACAGCTGGAACCGTGAAACCTATGACGCCAGCCAGGTGCGCGTCAGCGCCGTGGCCACCAACGGCAACCTGACCCGCCGGATGGACGGTACCAAAGGCGCGATCACCACCGACCGTTTCACCACGGCGAGCCTGGAAGGCAAGGTCAATCTGTTCGGCCTGCAGAACGATCTGGTGTTTGGCATGGACGACGAGTACCGCAAGATCTACCGCGCCGACCTGATCCGCCAGAATTCGCGCGGCACGTTCAATTACAACAACCCGGTCTACGGCAATGAAGTCGCGGGCACCACCGTCAGCGCCGCCGACAGCGCCCAGACCGACCTGCTGCGCAGCGACTCGCTGTTCTTTCAGGACGCCATTCACCTGACCGACCAGTGGATTTTCGTCGCCGGCGCGCGCTACCAGATGTACGACCAATACGCCGGCAAGGGCGTGCCGTTCAAGGCCAACACCAACGGCAATGGCCAGGCCTGGGTGCCGCGTGCCGGCCTGGTGTACCGCTACACCGACGAGCTGTCGTTCTACGGCAGCTACACCGAATCGTTCAAGCCCAACTCCACCATCGCCGCGCTGGCCGATGGCAGCACCCTGACCGGCGACCTCACGCCCGAGAAGGCCAAGTCCTGGGAACTGGGCGCCAAGCTGGATATTCCTGGGCGCATTACCGCGAGTGCGGCGCTGTTCAATATCGACAAGCGCAATGTGCTGGTGTCCTCGGAAGTGGCGGGGAGCACCATCTACAGCCTGGCGGGCCAGGTTCGCTCCCGTGGCCTGGAGCTGGACGCCACCGGCCAGTTGACCGACCAGTGGAGCCTGATCGGCAGCTACGCCTACACCGACGCCGAAGATGTCAAAGACAAAGACCCGACGCTGGAGGGCAACCGCCTGCAAAACGTGGCCAAACACACTGGCTCGCTGTCGGTGGCCTACGACTTCGGCAGCATTTTCGGCGGCGACCAACTGCGTGTGGGCACCGGTGCGCGGTACGTCGGCGAGCGCGCTGGCGACGCCGCCAATGACTTCGACCTGCCGGGCTATACCGTGGCCGACGCGTTCGCCACTTACGACACCAAGATCGACGGGCAGAAGGTCAAGTTCCAGGTCAACGTGAAGAACATGTTCGACCGCACCTACTACACCTCGGCAGCCAGCCGGTTGTTTGTGTCCATCGGCGATGCACGGCAGGTGTCGGTGTCGAGCACGTTGGAGTTCTGATGAAAAAACTCGCAGCCGTTCTGGCCCTGCTGGTTAGCGCCTCGGCGTTGGCCGAGCCGCCGATGTATCACCGCGAGCACCGGGTAACCCTGCCCGGTTCCGGGCACAGCTGGGGCTTCGTCGGCCTCGACCCGACACGGCCCTACCTGTTTGTGGCTCGGCGTGAAAACGGCCTCACGGTATTCGACGTGCAGCACCAGCGTGCGGTCCAGACCGTGGCGCAGTCCGAAGGCGCCAACGGCATGGTGTTCGTACCCGAACTGGATCGGGTATTCGTACTCAACACCGACGGCAGCCTGGGGGTCGTGCAGTTATCCACACTCAAGCCGCTCAAGCGCATCGCGGTGGCGCAGAGCAACCTCAACAGCGCGGTGTATGAGCCCGCCACCGGCAAGGTGATTATCGTCAGCGGACGGCGCGCGGACCGCTCGACGCTGTTCGAGTTTGACCCCGAACAGGAGCGCATTACCGGCGCGCATGAACTGGCGGTGAAGAAGATCGACCCGCTGCTGCTCAAGGGGGATGGCAGTTTCTTCCTGCCGATGCGCGATGAAGGCAAGGTTGCGCGGTATTCGGCCAGCACCTTCGCCGTGCTCGATACCTGGCAATTCGCCGGTTGCCCCAAACCCAGCGCGCTGGCCCAGGATGTTGAGCGTCAGCGCCTGTTCGTGGCCTGCCGAGGCGATACGCCGCAGCTGATTGTGGCGGACCGCGAGACCGGCGAAGTGAAGGCGCGCTTGCCGATCGGGCGTGACGTCAACGCCGTGGCCTATGACGCCCGGCTGCGGCGTGTGCTGGTGCCCAGCGGTGTGGACGCGAACCTGCTGGTGATCGATCAGCAGGATGCCGATCATTACGCCTTGGCTGCGACGGTCAGCACGTTGCCGATGGCCTACAACATGGCGTTCGACGCGCCACGCCAACAGGTTTACCTGCCGGCCATGGACTTCGTGCAGCCCGCTCCGAGCCCGGCGGAGCCGAAACCCGACCCACAGTTTCAGCCGGGCACATTCTCCATCACCACCCTGGCACTTGATTGAGCGCGGTTAATTACCCAAGCTGCGTACTCTTTCAGCGTCAGGAATGTCAGATTTATGCGGTTGGGACTTAGGACAAAGGCCGGCGCAATACTGCTGGGGTTGACGATGCTGCTGGGCGGTTGCGCTACGGCCTCGAGGACGTCCAGCGGGCAAAACCTGGATCAGGTACTGGCCGACCCGGCGTTGAACGGCGCCACCGTCTCCCTGATGGTGCGCGACGCCCGCAGCGGCAGCACGCTGTATCAACATAACCCGCGCACCCGCCTGATTCCGGCCTCCAACCTCAAGCTGCTGACCACCGCCGCAGCGATGGATGTGCTGGGGCCGCAGTACCGGTTTTCCACGCAGCTGTTGAGCACGGGCACCCGCCAGGGCGAGCGGCTCAGCGGCAACCTGTACCTGCGCGGCCTGGGCGACCCGACCACGCAGTTCGCCGACTACCAGGCACTCGCCGCCCAACTGGCCAGCCAGGGCGTACGCCAGGTGCAGGGCGATCTGGTGTTCGACGACAGCTGGTTTGACGCCGAGCGGCTGGGTGTGGACTGGGCCCACGACGACGAAAGCACCTACTACGGCGCGCAGATTTCGGCGCTCACGGTGTCACCGAATACCGATTTTGATGCCGGCACTTTACTGGTTACCGCCAAGGCGCCCACCGCAGTCGGTCAGCCGGTGACGGTGGTGGTGAGCCCGCCCACCGACTATGTGCAACTGAGCAACCGCGCCGTCAGCGGCACCGGCAACAGCTATGGCATCACCCGCCAGCACGGCACCAACCTGCTGCAACTCAGCGGCGCGCTGGCCCCCGGCAAGCAGAGCCGGCAATGGGTGAGTGTGTGGGAGCCGACGCAACTGGTGGCCAATCTGTTCGAACAGGCGCTGGCGCAGCAGGGCATCCAGGTGCTGGGGCGGCGCGTGATCGGCGGCGCAACCCCCGCGACGGCCACGGTGGTGGCCGAGCATCAATCGGCGCCGTTGCAGGACTTGATCACGCCGTTGCTCAAACTCTCGAACAACAACATGTCCGAAGCCTTGCTCAAGGCCATGGGCCGCAAGACCGCGAATGCGGGAACGGCGGCGGCAGGTGTGGCGGCGGTAGCGGGGTTTATGCAGCGCCAGGGCCTGGACCCGGCGACGTTGAGCCAGGTGGACGGTTCGGGGTTGTCGCGGCGCAATCTGGTGTCGTCGCAGAACCTCACCGACCTGCTGCTGGCGGCCGCCAAGCAACCCTGGTTCGACGCCTGGTACAACGCCTTGCCGATTGCCGGGAATGCCGACCGCATGACCGGCGGCAGCCTGCGTTACCGTCTGCGCGGCACGGCGGCGCAAAACAACCTGCACGCCAAGACCGGCTCCATGGCCGGCGTGTCGTCATTGAGCGGCTACATCACCGACGCCAAGGGCCGGCGCCTGGTGTTCTCCATGGTCAGCAATAACTACCTCAGCGACGCCGCGCCCATCCGCGCGCTGGAAAACCGCGTGGCGCTGGCTTTGAGCCATTGGCGCGACTAGCTCAGGGCTGATAGCCCATGCGCCAGCTCACGGCCCGGGTCGCGGCCAGCAAACGTTGGGCCGCCGGGCCATCTTCGTCGGCGTGGAACAGTGAGGTGGGGCCGACCACGGTCATCACCGCCGCCACTTGCCCGACCGCGTTGAACACCGGCGCCGACAACGCATCTACCCCTGGCATCAGCAGGCCATGCACAAAGTGCAGGCCGCGCTGGCGGATCTGTTCGCAGGCGCTGGCGTAGGCATCATCGTCGGCCAAGGCGTGGGCGGTGCCGGCCTGGACCTCACGTTCGCGCAACTCGATGGTTTCCCGCGACGGCAGGAACGCGCTGAACACCAACCCGGTGGATGAACTGAGCAATGGCAGTACCGAGCCCAGTTGCGTGACCACGGTGACCGCGCGCACCGCCGGCTCGATCTGCACCACCGTCGCGCCCTGGTTGCCCCACACCGCCAAAAAGCAGGTTTCATTCAATTCGTCGCGCAGTTCCGCCAGGGGCAGGGCGCCGACTTTCAGCACGTCCATGCTGCCCAGCGCGGCCAGGCCCACGCGCAATGCCTCGCGACCCAGGCCGTAATGGTTGGTGGCGGCGTTCTGTTCGGCAAACCCCGAGGCGATCAGCGCCTGCAAGTAGCGGTGCACCTTGCTCGCCGGCATTTGCACATGCTCGGCCAGGCGCGACAGCGAGGTGGCCGGCGACAGTTCGGCCAGGGCCTTGAGGATATCGGTGCCCACTTCGGCCGAGCGGACTTTCTGTTTACCGGTGTCGCGGGGCTTTTCCATGGAGGGGCGAGAATCCGAAAGATGAATGGGCGTCTTTATAGCTTGACGGTCGACAGTGATCAAATTACGTTGTGCGTAACTGGATTACGATAAAAACAACTTCCTTACAGAGGATGATCCATGAACCTCGACTACCTGTCGGGCTTCGGCAATGAATTTGCCAGCGAAGCCTTGCATGGCGCGCTGCCCATCGGCCAGAACGCCCCGCAAAAAGCCCCCTACGGCCTTTACACCGAACTGTTCTCCGGCACGGCCTTCACCATGGCGCGCAGCGAAGCCCGCCGCACCTGGCTCTACCGCATTCAGCCGTCGGCCAACCACCCTGCATTCGTCAAGCTGGAACGGCAATTGGCCGGTGGGCCGTTGGGCGCGGTGACGCCAAATCGCCTGCGCTGGAACCCGTTGGCTATTCCCGGCGAGCCGACGGATTTTATCGACGGGCTTGTAGGCATGGTCGCCAACTCCGGCTCGGAAAAACCCTCGGGCATCAGCATCCACACCTACCGCGCCAACCGCTCCATGGAGCGCGTATTCTTCAACGCTGACGGCGAATTGTTGATCGTCCCCGAGCAGGGCCGCCTGCGCATCGCCACTGAATTGGGCGTGCTGGAGGTTGAGCCGCTGGAAATCGTGGTGCTGCCGCGCGGCCTTAAATTCCGCGTCGAACTGCTGGATGCGCAAGCGCGCGGTTACGTCGCCGAAAACCACGGCGCCCCGCTGCGCCTGCCGGACCTGGGGCCTATCGGCAGCAACGGCCTGGCCAACCCGCGGGATTTCCTCACCCCGGTGGCCCACTACGAAGACCTGAAACAGCCGACAACCCTGGTGCAGAAATTCCTCGGCGAACTCTGGGCCTGCGAGCTGGACCATTCGCCGCTGAACGTGGTGGCCTGGCACGGCAACAACGTGCCGTACAAATACGACCTGCGCCGCTTCAACACCCTCGGCACGGTGAGTTTCGATCACCCGGACCCGTCGATCTTCACCGTCTTGACCTCGCCCACCAGCGTGCACGGCCTGGCCAACCTCGACTTCGTGATCTTCCCGCCGCGCTGGATGGTGGCCGAGAACACCTTCCGTCCGCCGTGGTTCCACCGCAACCTGATGAACGAATACATGGGCCTGATCCAGGGCGCCTACGACGCCAAGGCCGAGGGCTTCCTGCCCGGCGGTGCGTCGTTGCACAGCTGCATGAGCGCCCACGGCCCGGACGGCGAAACCTGCACCAAGGCCATCAACGCGGAGCTGGCGCCGCACAAGATCGATAACACCATGGCCTTCATGTTCGAGACCAGCCAAGTGCTGCGCCCCACCCAATTCGCCCTCGACTGCCCGCACCTGCAACCCTCTTACGACGCGTGCTGGGCCTCGCTGCCCAACACCTTCAACCCGAACCGGAGATAACCCATGACTCAGCCAACCCTCACCCGCAGCTGGGTCGCCTCCGCCAACGGCCACGCGGATTTCCCCCTGCAAAACCTGCCGCTGGGCGTGTTCAGCGTCAACGGCTCGGCGCCGCGCAGCGGCGTGGCGATTGGTGACTACATCCTCGACCTGCACGCCGCCCTGGATGCCTTTGACGGCGAGGCGCGCCGAGCGGTCGACGCCACCGCCGGCGGCCAGTTGAATGCCTTCTTCGAACTGGGCCGTGGCCCGCGTGTGGCCCTGCGTGAACGCCTGCTGGAACTGCTTGGCGAAGGCAGCCAGCTGCAAGCCCGCGAGGCCGAGGTGCTGCACCGCGCCGCCGATTGCCAGATGCACGTGCCGGCGCGGATCAACGATTACACCGACTTCTATGTGGGCATCGAGCATGCGCAAAACGTCGGCAAACTGTTCCGCCCCGACAACCCCTTGCTGCCCAACTACAAATACGTACCCATCGGCTATCACGGTCGCGCGTCGACCATCCGCCCCTCCGGTACCGAGGTGCGTCGCCCCAAAGGCCAGACCCTGCCGGCCGGCCAGACAGAGCCGAGCTTCGGCCCGTGCGCGCGCCTGGACTACGAGTTGGAACTGGGCATCTGGATCGGCCAGGGCAATGCCATGGGCGACTCGATTGCGATTGGCGACGCGGCCGAACACATCGCCGGTTTCTGCCTGCTCAACGACTGGTCGGCGCGGGATATCCAGGCCTGGGAATACCAGCCGCTGGGGCCGTTCTTGTCGAAGAGTTTTATCACCAGCATTTCCCCTTGGGTGGTCACGGCCGAAGCCCTGGAACCGTTCCGCAAGCCGCAACCGGCACGCCCTGCAGGCGACCCGCAACCGCTGCCCTACCTGCTGGACAAGCGCGACCAGGCCGCCGGCGCCCTCGATATCGAACTCGAAGTGCTGCTGACCACTGCCGCCATGCGCGAGCAGAACCTGCCGCCCCACCGCCTGGCGCTGAGCAACAGCCTGCATATGTACTGGACCGTCGCGCAGTTGGTGGCGCATCACAGCGTCAACGGCTGCCAGTTGCAGGCCGGCGACCTGTTTGGTTCGGGCACCTTGTCCGGCCCCGAAGCCGGGCAATTCGGCAGCCTGCTGGAGATGACCGAAGGCGGCAAAAAAGTGCTCGAACTACCATCCGGCGAGGTGCGCCGGTTTCTTGAGGACGGCGACGAAATCATCCTGCGCGCCCGCTGCAAGCGTGAAGGTTTTGCCTCCATCGGCTTCGGCGAATGCCGTGGCACCGTGACCGCAGCGCGTTAAGAGGGCAGGGTGATGGAGCTCTATACCTACTACCGTTCCACTTCGTCGTACCGGGTGCGTATCGCGTTGGCGCTCAAGGGCCTGGATTTTACAGCGGTGCCGGTCAACCTGCTGGTGCCGGCGGGCGGTGCCAATCGCCAGCCCGAGTACCTGGCGATCAACCCGCAAGGGCGCGTGCCAGCCTTGCGCACCGATGGCGGCGAGCTGTTGATTCAGTCGCCGGCGATCATCGAGTACCTGGACGAACGTTATCCACAGGCGCCACTGCTCTCCGACGACCTGGCCACCCGCGCCCATGCGCGTGCGGTGGCGTCGATCATCGGTTGCGATATTCACCCGCTGCACAACTCCAGCACCCAGAACCTGCTGCGCCAGTGGGGGCACGACGAGGCGCAACTGCTGGAATGGATCGGGCATTGGATCAGCCAGGGGCTGGGCGCGGTGGAGCAGTTGATTGGCGATACGGGCTTTTGCTTCGGCGAGCAACCGGGGCTGGCGGATGCGTTTCTGATTCCGCAGCTGTATGCGGCGGAGCGTTTCAAGGTGCCGCTGGCGGCATACCCGCATATCGGGCGGGTGGCGGCGTTGGCGGCGCAGCATCCGGCGTTCATCCAGGCGCACCCCGCTAACCAACCGGACACACCCTAAAACAATGCGCCAGTTTCAGTGCACCACGGTGTTGGGCGGCAGGTGCCCCAGCCGTTCGGTCAGGCGCAGGCGCTGGATCGGGTCTTCGCTGAGCAGCAGCGCGTGTTCCAGATCGAAGCGCTCGGCGTTCGGGCAGTCCAGGCGTTGGTACAGGCTGGCGCGGGCGAGGTAGTCGGCGGCGTTGGCATTGCCCAGCTCCAGCACGCGCTCTGCGTCCATCAGGGCGGCCAGCGGGTTGTCATTGGCCAGGTGCAACTGGCGCAGGTTGCGCGACAGACGTTGCAACATCGCCCGTGGCTCGGCGCTGTGCAGGTGCTCGGCCTGCAACTTGAGGTTGGGGCCGTACTGGCGTTGCAGCAGTTCGCGGCAGTCGTTGGGGTACAGGCGTCGACCGCCGCAGGGGTCCAGCAAGTGATCGGCGCCAGGCACCCGCAGCAGGAAGTGGCCGGGGAAATTCACGCCCACCATGGGTATATTCAGGCGGCGCGCCAGCTCCATGGCGATCAGCCCCATGGCCAGCGGCTGCCCGCGCTTGCGTTGCAACACCTTGTCCAGCAAGGCGGCGGCGGGGCGCAGCGGGGTGAAGTCATCCTGGGCAAAGCCCAGGTCATTCATGCGCCGCAGCAGCGGTTGGCCCAGCTCGTCCGCCGGCAGCATGGGCATGCCCAGGCTCACTTGCAATTGCAGCGCCGTCAGTTCCTGAAGAATCAGCAGGGGTTGCACCGCCGGGTCATGCTCGGCAGCAATCCACAGCGCGGCTTCAAACAGCGCAGGGGGGGAACGTTCCAGGCAGGCGAAAAAGGCTTTGCGGGGGTTCATTGCGTTCTCCGGCGGATGCCCCCGTTTTAGCCTTGCTGGCAATTTTCGTCCAGTGGCATAAGAAATATCCCATGCGCTTATGTCACAGAGCCCGACAAACCGAGCGCCTTATTCCAGCGCAGTCCGGCAGTTTTCTGCCGCACGCCTATACTTGGCGACTACAAGAAGTGATCCGGGAGCTCGACGATGTTTGCTCTCATGCACGGCCACCGCCTTGAATCCCTGCACCTGAGCATCGACCCGGTGACCGGGTTGAAGGCGGTCATAGCCATCCATAACAGCCGCCTCGGGCCCGCCCTGGGCGGCTGTCGCTACCTCGCCTACCCCGACGACGAAAGTGCCGTGGCCGATGCCGCGCGCCTGGCCCAGGGCATGAGCTACAAGGCGGCGCTGGCCGGTTTGCCGGTGGGCGGCGGCACGGCAGTGATCCTGCGCCCCGCCCATGTGGAAAGCCGCGCGGCGCTGTTTGAAGCCTTCGGCCGCTGCATCGAGCAACTCGGTGGCCGCTACATTACCGCCACCGACAGCGGCACCTCGGTGGCCGACATGGACTGCATTGCCCAGCACACCCGCTTCGTCACCAGCACCACCGCCGCCGGTGACCCCTCGCCCCATGCGGCCATGGGCGTGTTCGCCGGCATCCGCACCACCGCCATGGCGCGGCTGGGCAGCGACAACCTTGAAGGCTTGCGCGTGGCCGTCCAGGGCCTGGGCAACGTCGGCTACGCCCTGGCCGAGCAACTGCACGCCGCCGGCGCCGAACTGCTGGTGAGCGATATCGACCACGGCAAGGTGCAGCTGGCCATGGAGCAGCTGGGCGCGCACCCCATCGCCAACGACGCGTTGCTTAGCACGCCCTGCGACATCCTCGCGCCGTGCGGCGTCGGCTCGGTGTTCAATCGCCAGAGCGTGGGCCAACTGCGCTGCGCCGCCGTGGCCGGTTCCGCCAGTGCGCAATTGACCAACCTGCAAGTGGCCGACCAACTGGAAGGGCGCGGCATCCTCTACGCCCCGGACTACGTGATCAACTCCGGCGGGCTGATCTACGTGGCCCTCAAGCACGGCGGCGCCGAGCTTGCGTCCATCACCGCGCACCTGACGAACATCGGCACGCGCCTGACCGAAATCTTTGCCCACGCCCAAGCCGAAAAACGTTCCCCCGCGCGGGTGGCAGATGAGTTGGCCGAACGCATCTTGTACAAATAACCCAGGCATTAAAAAGGCCCTGAACCAATGATTCAGGGCCTGTTCAATTCGGGCTTTATTCCGCTGCTGCGTTGAGCAACTCGGACAACGCGTCCGGCTGGCTCTTGAACGCCTTGGCAAATACATCGCGATTCTTCGCCATGTAGATCCCGGCTTCTTCCACCTGCTGCTCGCTCAGGGACGGCACGGCTTTTTGCAACACTTCTGCCAGCAACTCAGCGAGTTCAAGCATTTTGTCATGACGGTCAGCTTCGGCTTTATCCATGAACAAACGCTCCAGATCTCGGCTGCTGCGGTATACCACTTCGACGGCCATTCACCACCTCACATGCCTTCACGATAGTTGTCTTTTGCTACTACTGTATCGATATACAGCGAAAAGGATATGCCAAACGCGGCGGTTTGGATAGCAGGTTTTTAATGTAGTTGGGAAATGGGGGTTTGCTACACCGCAAATTTCTGAAAATACGGCGAGGTTGCCGGGTAATCCTGCGATGGCTTACCTTCCCCGGGCTTTGCTTCGGCGGCTACGATTTTTCCTGTTACTCACTTCATCGCTCAGAGCACGACAGCGAAAACGCCAACGACTAGACTCCTTCTTCATCGACAACGGAGGCTTTTATGGACACTTCCTTTTCCTCTGGTATCCAAGCAGATACTGAAGAGCAGGCTGACAGCTACGACCGCTGGTTTCGCGCCAGAGTGCAAGCCGCTCTTGATGACACAAGTCCCGGCGTTCCTCACGACGAGGTCATGGCCGAGATGCAAGCGCTGATCGAGTCCAAACTTAAGAAAGGCGATGCTGATTGAATGGTTACCCGCAGCGCGGGTGGAACTTCGGCAAATTATTGAATACCTCAGTCATCGCAATCCTGTGGCAGCTCTCGAGTTAAAGCGATCAATCGAAGCGTCGGTGTTAGCTCTCTCTCGCAGACCCCAACTTTACCGCCCCGGCAGAATCACCGGTACACGAGAGATGGTGGTGCATCCGAATTATCTGGTGGTTTACAAGGTGACCGACAACATTCGGGTTCTCTCGGTTTTACACGCGCGTCAGCGATATCCCTGACATATCCGCTTCTTGAATGAGCAAAGTATCTACTCTGCTCATCCTCACACGTGCCTCATGTCACGCCGCCACCATCTCACTCCCCAGCCTCTGGCCTTTTTTCTGCATGCAGAACAACCGTCACGTCCAACCCGCATTATCCGGTCGAGTCGACCTAAGGAAGTACCCGCATGAAAATCAACTGGGCCGAAAAGCTGCGCCAGCAAGTCCACGGGCTGGCCGAGTCGCTGGGCAATCTGTTTGTCGAGTCGTTTCACTACCTGGCGCTGTTCGCCATTGGTGCGGTGACCGCATGGGCCGCGGTGATGGAATTTCTGGGGATGCTGGAGAACGGGCATATCAAGATCGATGACATCTTGCTGCTGTTCATCTACCTGGAATTGGGCGCCATGGTCGGGATTTATTTCAAGACCAACCACATGCCCGTGCGCTTTCTGATCTACGTGGCGATCACGGCGCTGACGCGTCTGCTGATTTCCAACGTGTCGCACCACAACCCGCCAGACGTGGGAATCATCTACCTGTGCGGTGGGATTCTGCTGTTGGCATTCGCGATTCTGGTGGTGCGCTACGCCTCGTCGGCGTTCCCGTCGGTGAAGGTTGAAGGCCCGCGTCGCAAGGGCGAGGCGAGCCTGGAAACCGAGAAGGGCGAGCTTTAAAGCCCGACGCTGAAGGGCAGGGTGCGGGCGGGCGGTCGCTGCAACAGTTTGTGACTGTCCCCGTCCGTCATCACCGCCAGGATCTCCATGGCGCTGTGGCCCTGCTCGATGGCAATGCCGAACTGGATGCTTTGCACCAGGCGTTTCAGGCGTTGCGGGTCGTTGCGTTGTTCGGCACTGATCATGCGTTTGGCCACCACGCCAGCCTCATCGGAGAGGGTGAGCATGATACTGCCGTCCAGCCGTTGGATGCTCAGGTTGACCCGGTATTTGGGGGTGAAGGTGTCGGTGATGATCTGAAAAGGATTGTCCATGGTGCGTTACCGCCTGATAAGAACATGCAGTCATTGACGACCGGTATCGGGATTAGTTCGCATTGCCTGACCACCGGCCACTCCGTCGCTGAGGTTTCACAAAATCCGTTGTCCTCAAGGGCTGTACAGCAAGGGCCGTGCCGTACAGCCAATGTGGGAGGGGGCTTGCCCCCGATAGCGGTGTGTCAGCCAATGAATGTTCAGCGGGTACACCGCCATCGGGGGCAAGCCCCCTCCCACATTGGCTTTGTGTTGTCTTGGGGCGGTGAGCTATTTCAGGGCAATACCGAGAAAACGATCGCAGACAGCGCAATCAGGCCGATCACCACCACAAACACATTCGACAGCTGGCCCGAATACTGGCGCAAAGCCGGCACGCGGCGGATCGCGTACATCGGCATCAGGAACAGCAGGCACGCGATGATCGGTCCGCCCATGGTTTCGATCATGCCCAGGATGCTTGGGTTGAAGGTGGCCACGGCCCAGCAGGTGAGGATCATGAACAGCGCGGTGCTGCGTTCCAGCCATTTGGCCGACATCGAGCGGTTACGCCCGCGCAGGGATTTGACGATCAGGCCCTGGAACCCTTCGCTGGCGCCGATGTAGTGGCCGAGGAAGGATTTGGTGATCGCCACCAGCGCGATCAACGGTGCGGCGTAGGCGATCACCGGGGTCTGGAAGTGGTTGGCCAGGTACGACAGGATCGAAATGTTCTGCGCCTTGGCGGCGGCCAGGTCAGCAGGCGACAGCGCCAGCACGCAGCTGAAGCAAAAGAACATCACCGTCAGCACCATCATGCCGTGGGCGGTTGCAAGGATGCCGCTGCTTTTGCGCTCGGCCAGCGGGCCGTACACGCGCTTCTGGTCGACGGCAAACGCGGAGATGATCGGCGAATGGTTGAACGAAAACACCATCACCGGGATCGCCAGCCACAGGGTCTTGAAGAAGATCGGCAGCGGCATGCCCTCGCTGGCGGAGGCGAAGAAGGCGCCGTTCCAGTTGGGGATCAGGCTCAACGCCAGCAACAGCAGGGCGGCGACGAACGGGTACACCAGCATGCTCATGGCCTTGACAATCACGCCCTGGCCGCAGCGCACAATGGCCATCAGGCCGAGGATCAGCACCAGCGACAGAATCGCCCGGGGTGGCGGGGCCATGTGCAGTTGGTGTTCCATGAAGCTGCCCAGGGTGTTGGTCAGCGCCACGCTGTACACCAGCAGGATCGGGAAGATCGCGAAAAAATACAGCAGGGTGATCAGCTTGCCCGCGCCGACGCCGAAGTGTTCTTCGACCACTTCAGTGATATCGCCGGATTTGCCTGACAGCACAAAGCGCGTCAGCCCACGGTGGGCGAAGAAGGTCATCGGGAAGGCCAGCAGCGCCAGTACGATCAGCGGCCAGAAGCCGCCGACGCCGGCATTGATCGGCAGGAACAGCGTGCCGGCGCCGATGGCTGTGCCATAGAGGCCGAGCATCCAGGTGGTGTCGTGTTTGGTCCAGCCGGTGGTTGCGGTGTTTTCTACGTCAACAGGATTTTCGGCAGCAGGTGTACGTACATCGGTCATCGTTATTGCCTCGTTATTATTTTTGCGCGGGCTCACGTTGGGGCGGTCAGAGAATGCTCCTCAGCACTCCACCCAGCTCACGGCCAGGCCGCCCCGTGAAGTTTCTTTGTATTTGTCATGCATGTCGGCGCCGGTGTCGCGCATGGTGCGGATCACCCGGTCGAGGGAAATGAAGTGTTTGCCGTCACCGCGCAGGGCCATTTGCGTGGCGTTGATCGCCTTGACCGCCGCGATGGCGTTGCGCTCGATGCACGGCACTTGCACCAGGCCGCCGACCGGGTCGCAGGTCAGGCCGAGGTTGTGTTCCAGGCCGATTTCGGCGGCGTTTTCCAGTTGCTCGGGGGTGGCGCCGAGGATATCGGCCAGGCCGGCGGCAGCCATGGCGCAGGCCGAGCCGACTTCTCCCTGGCAACCGACTTCGGCGCCGGAGATGGAGGCGTTTTTCTTGCAGAGGATGCCGACGGCGGCGGCGGCCAAAAAGAAATTGACCACATCATCGTCAGACGCGTCGGCGTTGAACTTCATGTAGTAATGCAGGACCGCCGGGATGATCCCCGCCGCGCCGTTGGTGGGCGCGGTGACCATGCGCCCGCCGGCGGCGTTTTCTTCGTTGACGGCGAGGGCGAACAGGTTGACCCATTCCATCGCCGACAAGGTCGAGGTGATGACATTCGGTTTGCCGATTTCCAACAGGCTGCGGTGCAGTTTCGCCGCGCGGCGCGGCACGTCCAGGCCACCGGGCAAGATGCCTTCATCGCGCAGGCCTTGCTCCACGCATTCGCGCATCACCGACCAGATATGCAGCAAGCCGCTACGGATCTGTTCGTCGCTGCGCCATGCGCGCTCGTTGGCCATCATCAGCTCGGAAACCCGCAGGCCGTGCTTGTTGCACAGGGCCAGCAGTTCAACGGCGCTGGAGAAGTCGTAGGGCAATTCCACATCGCTGGTAGGCGCAATGCCTGAGGCGGCTTCCGCTGCTTCGATGATGAAACCGCCGCCCACCGAGTAGTACGTCTGTTCGCTGAGCAGGCCGTTTTCGCCATAGGCATGCAGGGACATGGCGTTGGGGTGGTAGGGCAGGCTTTCGTCGAGCAGCAGGAGGTCGGTGTGCCAGTTGAAGGCAATTTCCTGTGAGCCTGCGAGTAACAGCCGGCCGCTTTCGCGCAGTTGCTGGATGCGGGTGTTGATCGAGGTCGGGTCAACCGTGTCTGGCCATTCGCCCATCAGGCCCATCACGCAGGCGCGGTCGGTGGCGTGGCCCACGCCCGTGGCGGACAGCGAGCCATACAGGCGCACTTCGACGCGGCGGGTGTCGCTGAGCAATTGTTGGTCGGTCAGGGCCTGGGCGAAGGTCGCAGCGGCGCGCATGGGGCCGACGGTATGGGAGCTGGACGGGCCGATGCCCACCTTGAATAGATCAAAAACACTGATAGCCATGCTAAAGCCTTACAAGCAATGGAGTAGAAATCGCTGCCATGTTTTGTAGAGCAGGCGGAATTGGCGCGATACTGAGCCTCTGGAACGGCACTGACCAACGAATTATCCTAAGACACCCTTTAGCAGGACTAAACCCTATGAGCCGGCACCTCCACGGCCAGACCTATGTCTGGCTGCACGTTTTTTCCTGCGCGGCGCGGCATTTGTCGTTCACCCGTTGCGCCGAAGAACTGCACATCACGCCGGGGGCGGTGAGCCAGCAAATCCGCCAGTTGGAGGAGCGTTTGGGTTTTCGCCTGTTCCATCGCCGCGCGCGCGGCGTGGAGCTCAGCGCCGAGGGCCAACGGCTGGCGACCACGGTGGGGGAGGCCTACGGCAGCATCGATGCGGAGCTGCAGCGGCTGGACGCGGGGATGATCAGCGGCACCTTGCGGTTGCGCTCGATCCCGTCGTTTCTAGGCAAGTGGCTGACCCCACGGCTGCCGCGTTTGCAGCAGCGATTCCCGGATATCCAGCTGCGCATGGTCGCCGAAGACAGCAGCATTGCCCTGCACGAAGGGGATTTCGACCTAGCCATCGACCTGAACGACGGCAGCTACCCCGGCCTGTTATCCACAGCCTTGCTCGACGAGCAGATTTTCCCGGTGTGCGCCCCCAGCCTGTTGCGCGGCCGCCCGCCGTTGCATGGCCCGGCCGACCTGGTGCATTTCCCGCTGCTGCATGACATCACCGCCTGGCGTGGGAGTTATGAGTACGCCGAGTGGGAGTTTTACCTGAATGCCATCGGCTGCCACGACGCCGATGTACGGCGCGGCCATACCTTCAACCGCAACCACCTGACCATCGAAGCCGCCATTGCCGGCATGGGCGTGGCCATTGCGCGGCGTACGTTGCTCAATGATGAACTGGAGCGCGGCACCTTGATCGTGCCGTTCGGCCTCGCCGTGCCCAACCACAAACGCTACGTGCTGCTGTATGCGCCGGGCGCGCTGAGCCATCCGGGGGTGCGGGCGGTACATGACTGGCTTGTTGAGGAAGCGGGGATTTTTCGCGGATTGCACCCGTTGGGAGAGGGGCAATTGTGAGGATCGCTGGGCGTAAGAAGATGTAACTAACTCCCCACCCTAACAGCGTTTTTACCCGTCGTCAGGCTTAATTTGTAATGTGGGATTTATCTTTGCAAAGGGGTTGAAATGTTCCTCCGGCTGCTCAATTGTGTAATCAAGAGGTCATGGTTTCACCACCCTGGTGTCGCAGTTGTGACCTCTCGCGAGCTAGCTGAAATAAGGGAAGAACTATGCAAATCCAAGTCAATAGCGATAACCATATTGAAAGCAGCATCCGACTGGAGGAGTGGGTACGTACTACCATTGAGAGCACGCTCGAACGTTATGAAGAAGACTTGACCCGTGTTGAGGTCTACCTGCGGGATGAGAACGGCGACAAGCCCGGCCCCCATGATTTGAGTTGCCGCCTGGAAGCGCGGCCAAAAGGCCATCAACCGCTGTCGGTATCCGCCAAGGGCGATACCCTGGAACAGGCGATCGACGGTGCGGCGACCAAGCTGGACCACGCATTGGAACATCTGTTTGGCAGACTGCAAGGCAAGCCTCGCGCTGCCGCGAAAAACCAGCCAATCAACAAAGTGAATGAAGACGCGCTGGAAGAGGAATTCCTGGAAAACGAAAACGCTGTGATCAACGGCTAAGCGTTTTTTAACCCCCCTACAAACGGGCCTGCTTATGCAGGCCCGTTTTCGTTTAGCGGCGTCGGAAAAAATACCCGCTCAATATCGCTAGCCCACCCGCTCCCAACCCTGCAAACAGCATGGCCCAACCGGCGCCATTGCGCAGTGCCGCCTGGGCATCGTTGAAGGCCAGCCCTGGCGAGTCCAGCTTGCCGGCGGCAATCTGCTGGCTGATGGCCGGCCAATCCATCGCCGTGCTTGCGGGTAGGATGGCGGCCAACTCATGGCTGATCCCAAGCAACAGCACCAGCCCCATCAGGGCAATGTTGACGGCCAGGGTGATCAGCCGTGCACTGAGGTCGATACCCGACGCCATGCCCGCGCGGTCGGCCGACACTGAACCGGTGGTGGTGTTGGTGGTGGGCGAATTGGTCAACGCCAGCCCGACCCCGGCGATCACGCAACTGGTCAACACCCAGCCGATGCTGGGCCGCGCGGCGCCATTGACGGCGGCCATCAGCAAAAAGCCCGCGCCCATCAGCCCCAGCCCGAGGGGGATGATGCGCTCGGCGCCATAACGCAGGGCCAGGCGTTCGGCCACTGGCGGCACCAGTAACGTGGGTAAGGTGTAGGCAAGCAGGGCGCTGCCGGTGGTGAGGGTGTCGTAGCCCAGGCCGGCCTGGAAATACAGGGGCAGGTAGATCATGAACGGCCAGAAGCTGAAGTTCATGCCAATCGAGCCCATCAGTGCGCCGTTGAAGCGGCGTATGCGAAACACCGAGAAATCGAACATCGGCTGGGCACTGCGCCGCTCGATAAGGATGAACACCAGCAGCGCGGCCAGCGCCAGGCCCGCCCAGCCCGGCGCGAAGCCGTTTTCGCTGCCTTGGGTGATGAAGTAGACCAGCGCAAACACCGCCAGCGTCAAGGTCAGCATGCCGGCGATGTCCAGGCGATGCGCCGCCGGGTCGCGGGATTCCTGCACGCTGACACGCAGCAGCACCAGCGTGAACAGAGTCAGCGGCACATGCGCCAGAAACACCCAGCGCCAGTCCGCAACGGCCAGAATCAACGCGCCGACCATCGGCCCGAAACCCAGGCCCACGCCCGCAATCACGCCCCATATCGCAAAGGCCCGTGCCCGCGCTGCCGGCTCGCGGAACAGGTGCGACAGAATCGCGAACTGGCAGATCATCATTGCGCCGCCGCCGATGCCTTGGACGAACCGCGCCGCGATCAGCGTAGAGGCCGTGCCGGCCAACCCGCACGCCAGCGACGCCAGGCCAAACACCCACAGGCACAGCACCAGCATGCGCCGCCGGCCAAAGCGATCCGCCAGCGTGCCGGCTGCCATCAGCACGCTGGTGCAGGCCAGGGTGTAGGCATTCATGATCCATTGGGCATCCGCAAAGCCGGTGCCCAGTTGCTGCTCAAGGGTGGGCAGGATGATCGGTACGCTGGAAATTTCCAGGCCGAACATCAGCGCTACCAGGCACACAGCGGTGAGGGCCAGGCCGTCTCTGGCGGGGCGTGCAGAACGGGTGGCCGTTAATGTGGCGGCGGGTGGCATGGGATTCTCCTGTCGTTGGATGTCGGGTTATTTTCAGGGGAATCTGGTTCTTTATTCGTGATAAGTTTTCCGCTTATCAGGGAATTCAGAGCGACAATCTGCCCATGGCCACGCCGCGTTTTGATGGTGTTGAACTGTTTTTACAAATCGTTGAAAGCGGCAACCTGACCGAGGCCGCCGAACGTCTGAATCTCACGCGTTCCGCCGTGGGTAAAGGGCTGGCGCGCCTGGAGGCGCGGCTCGGCACCTGCCTGTTGCAGCGCTCCACGCGCCGCCAGCGCCTGACCGAAGATGGCCAGGCGTATTACGAGCATTGCCTGCGGGCACTGGCGGAGCTGGAGGCGGCCGAATCGGTATTGGAAAGCGGGCGGCAGCAGCCACGCGGGCGCTTGAAGGCGAGCTTGCCACTGGCGTTTGGTCACCACTATGCGGCGCCCGCACTGTGGGGCTTGATGGAGCGATATCCAGCGCTGGAGATCGAGATTTCGTTTTCCGACCGCCTGATCGACCTGGCCCAGGAAGGTTTCGACTTGGCCGTGCGGATCGGCCCGTTGCCCGACACCGACCGCCTGAGCGCGCGGCGCCTGGGCGAGCAGTCCGTGGGGTTGGCGGCTGCACCGGCGTACTTGCAGCGCGTCGGTCCCGTTGGCTCTATCGAAGACCTCGCCAACCACCGGGGCATCGCCTACCGCAGCAACACCCCGCACCGCGCCCGCCTGGCGTCACCCTTATGGATGGACGACCTCCAGGCCGTAGCCGACGCCGCGATTGCTGGCGTGGGCCTGGCCTGGTTGCCGAGCTGGCTGATCGCCCACTATGTGCTGCGCGGGCAGTTGGAGCCGGTGCTGCCGGGCTACCGCGAGCAGCCGTCACCTATCCATGTGATCTGGCCCACGGCGGCGCATATGCCGGCCAAGACGCGCTGCGCCATCGACGCGTTGGTGGCCGGCACGCCGTCGTGCCTGGCGGGCAGTTGATCAGAACGCGATGGAGGTTTGCACGTAGACCGTGCGGGGTTCACCGACGTATTTGCCACTGTTGTTATCGTTGAATGAACGGGTGAAGTACTGGGTGTTAAAAATGTTTTTCACCCCGACCGCTACATTCAGGTCCGACAGCTGTGGGCCGAAATCGTAGGCGGCGCGGCTGCTGAACAGCATGTAGCCGGGGATTCGTCCGTTGGCACCGTTGGCGGTTTCTTTCTCGGTGTTGGCGTTGTCGGCGAACTGGCTGCTCTGGTAGCTGCTGTCCAGGTTGAGCTTCCAGCGACCTTCGGTGTAACCCACGCCGAGGGTGCCTTTATGTTTGGACGAGAAGGGCACACGGTTGCCTTTGTTCGGGCCGTCTTCGCGGATGGTGGCGTCCACGTAGGCGTAGGTGGCGTACACATCAAAGCCGGTCAGCGCCGGGCTCAGCCCGTCGAGGGCGTAGTTGACGCTGGTCTCGACGCCCTGGTGGCGGGTTTCGCCACGGGCGATCACCGAGTCGTCGGTCTGGTTGCTTTCATACTGGTTGTCGAAGTTGATCAGGAACGCGCCGATCTCTGCACGCAAAGTGCCGTCGTCGTAGCGAGTGCCGAGTTCCCAGGTGCGGGCTTTTTCCGGTTTGACTTCGCCGCTGGTCACGCGGTTTGGCATTTGGCTGTACTGCACGCTGCCGAACGAGCCTTCGGTATTGGCATACAGGTTCCAACTGTCGGTGAGGTGGTAGAGCACGTTGAGCGCCGGCAGCGCGGTGTTGTAGTCGCCTTTGTATTTGGCGTTGGTCAGGTTGTTGGTCTGTTGCGATTCAATCATCTCGTAGCGAATGCCCGGGGTGATGGTCCACTTGCCGATATCAATCCGGTCATCGATGAAGAATGCGTTGGCTTCGGTGCCGCCACGGGTATCGCGGTCGTTGCGGCTGTCGGTGGTGGGGATCTGCTGGTTGACGCTGATCGGCGTGCGGTAGCGCAGCTCGTGGCCGGCTTCGTTGATGTAACGGTAGCCGACGCCTACTTCATGGCTGGTAGGGCCGAGGTCGAAGCCCTGGGCGAAGCGGGTTTCGAGGCCGCGCACCCAATACTCGCGCGGGGACAGCGAGAGGAAGTTGCCCTGGTCCAGGTAACCGCTGCGCAGGGTCTTGGTGAAGAAGCTGTTGATGGTGAATTCGCGGCGGTCCTGCTCGTAGCGATAGCCGACGTTGAACAGGGTGCGCCGGCCCCAGAACTTGTCGTAGGGGCGGGTGGACTGGTACGGGTTGGCTTTGTAGTCGGCGACGTTCAAGCCGCCCGGCATATCCGCCTGGCCTTCGTAGTACTGCGCCATGGCGTTGAAGCTGTTGGCGTCGTCCACCTGATACTTGCCTTTGAGGATCAAGTCGTCGATGCGCGTGTTGCTGTTTTCGCGCCAGTCGCCGCCACGGGTGCCGGAGTACAGAATCGCACCGCCCAGGCCGTTGTCGGCGGTGCCGCCTGCCAACAGGTTGCCGGTGGTCTTGAAGCCGTCATGGCTGGAGGACGGGCTGGTCTCGGTCTGCAAACCGCCTTTGACGGTGGGCGCATCCGGGATCGCGCGGGTCACGAAGTTGACCACGCCGCCGACGTTTTGCGGGCCGTAACGCACGGCACCGCCGCCGCGTACCACGTCCACGGCGTCCATGTTGCCCATGCTGATCGGCGCAAACGACAGCTGCGGCTGGCCATAGGGCGCGAAGGGTACCGGGATGCCGTCCATCAATACGGTGGAGCGCGACGCCAGGCGTGGGTTGAGGCCACGGATGCCGAAGTTCAGCGCCATGTCGTGGCTGCCGGTGCCGTTGTTGTCCGGGGCGTTGACGCCGGGGATACGGTTGAGCACGTCCTTGGCCTGGGTGGCGCCCTGGCGTTCGAACTCTTCGCGGCGGATTACATCACGCGCGCCGGGGTGTTCGAACACATTGGTCTGGGCCGCATCGCCGAGCCAGTCGCCGACCACGCTGGAGGTAGCCAGCTCGACACTCGCCGGTGCACTGGCCGGTTGCAGGCTGAAGGCGTTGTCACCTTCTGCACGCGCTTGCAGGCCGGTGCCTTCCAGCAGTTTCTGCAGGCCTTCGGCGGCGCTGTAATTACCCGACAGACCACGGCTCTGCATGCCTGCCGTCACTTGGGAACCGAACGAGATCAGCACGCCCGCCTCGCGACCAAATTGGTTCAGCGCGGCTTCCAGGGTAGTGGGAGCGATGTGATACGGCTTGGCGTCGGCTGCCATCACGGCAGGCAATACCGTGAAACTCAGGCTCGCGCCCAGTAACAGTTGGCGCAAGGTGCGGGCGATTCGGGTGGGTTGCTGGGGCATGAAGAGCGGTCCTGAGAAGGAAGGATCAAGGTGGCTTTCCTTCTCTGTCACGCGAGGTGTGGAAAACGGCTCACATTCTTTTAAAAAAATTCAGACGCGGGCCTGGACGGTCACCCAGTAGCGGGTAAAGCGCCGGACCTTGACCGGCAAACTCACCTCCAGCAGGTCGAGAATGCGCTCGCTGTCGTCCAGCGGGTAGCTGCCGGAAATCAGCAGATTGGCCACTTGCGGGTCGCAATTGAGCTGGCCGCGACGGTAGCGGCCCACCTCGGCAAGGAAGTCTTCCAGGCGCATGTGCGCGGCCACCAGCATGCCGTCGGCCCAGGCGCCGCTGTTGGCGTCGGTGGCGCGCGGGGTGTCCCAGCCTTTGCGGGTGAAATTCACCTGGCGCGCGGCGTCGACCGTCAACGGCAGGCCGCTGTAGGTGTTGGGCATCACCTCGACGTGGCCGTCCAAGACCGCCAGTTGGGTGTGATCGTTGAACTGGCGCACATTCAGGCGCGCGGCCTGGCTGCTGAGCAGGCCCTGGCTGGTCAGCACCCGCAGCGGCGTGGTGGCGGCGCTGGCGGTCAGCAGGATTTCGCCTTCGAGCAGGCGGATCAGGCGTTGCTGCCCGTCGAAATGCACATCCACCGCACTGCCGGTATTGAGCTGTAATTGGCTGCCATCGGCCAGTTGCACCTTGCGGCGCTGGCCGACAGGGCTGCGGTAGTCGGCGCTCAATGGCGGCAGGATGTGCTGCTGGCGCAGGCTCCAGGCCGCAGCCGAACCGGCGCCGAGGATCAACAACAGCTTGAGCGCCTGGCGCCGGCTGCGCGACTGCGGTGCGTTCAACGCCGCATGGGCCAGGGGCGAGGGCATGCCGCGCAGGCGCTGGTTGACGCGCTGGATATGGTCCCAGGCGCGCTGGTGCTCGCTGTGGGCATTCAGCCATTGCTGCCAGGCCGCCTGCTGGCGCGGATTGAGTGCGCCTTGCTGCATTTCCATCAGCCAATGCACGGCTTGTTCGGCTACCTGGGTGGAGAAGTTCATAGGGCAAAGTAGCAGCGCATGGCGGCTTTATTCAGGTGGCGTTTGACGGTGGCGATGGAGATGCCCAGTTCGGCGCCGATTTGTGCGTAGGTCAGGCCGTCGAGTTGGGCCAGCAGGAAGGCGCGTTTGACCTGCACGGGCAGGCCGTCGAGCAGTTGGTCCAGCTCCATGAGGGTTTGCAGGATGATTGCGCGTTCTTCTTCCGAGGGCGCCACGTGTTCGGGCATTTGCGCCAGCGCGTCGAGGTAGGCGCGCTCGAGGTCCTGGCGGCGGTAGAAGTTGAACAGCACGCGCTTGGCCACGGTGGTGAGGAACGCGCGAGGTTCGATCAACGTGGGGGCTTCGCGCGCGGTGAGCACGCGGATGAAGGTGTCTTGCGCCAGGTCGGCGGCGCTGTCCGGGCAGCCGAGCTTGCGTCGCAACCAGCCGGTGAGCCAGAGGTGATGGTCGTTGTACAGAACTTCGACGGTGGTGGACGGGCTCAACGCAGACACTCCGCAAGCTTCGATGCGCTTTAGAGAACAAGAATTGTTCGCATTGTAGGGTGCAAGAGGAGCTTCGGCAATGAGGCAGCGCAGGTGATTCATCCGTTCTGTTTTGCTTATGAGAATATTTATCATTAATATTGCGCGCTGATGAACCTGGCGCTTCCCGCATGAAAAGCAAAACCTCACTGCCCGCCTCCTATCGCCTCGCCGTGACCTCGCGCGTGTTGGCGGCTGTGGTGGGTGGTTATCTGATGGCGTCCCTGGCCGCGGTGTGCCTGGCCCTGTGGATGCCCACGTCCCGCGCCGATGCGGTGATCACCGGCATGATGAGTTCCTTTGTGTTCTACCTGCTGGCCGTGATCTGGTGCTTTGCCTGCCGAACGGCATGGCGCGCCTGGTTTGGCGTGATGTTGCCGAGTGCCGCGTTCGCCACCCTGGCGGGTGTGGGTTTCTGGATGGTGCGCACATGAAAGAGGGCTTTCGCCAGGCCATGGCATGGTTGCACACCTGGGCTGGGTTGATCTTCGGCTGGCTGCTGTTTGCGATTTTCCTTACGGGAACCCTGGCGTATTTCAAGGATGAAATCAGCCATTGGATGCAGCCCGAGGTACAAGCGCATGCCCTGGACGATGCGCGCAGCCTGACCGTCGCGCAAACCTACCTGGAACGCGTGGCGCCGACGGCCGCGCGCTGGTTCATCACCCTGCCGGACAGCCGTGACCCCGGCCTGTCGGTGATGTGGCAAGACAAGATCGACCCCGGCAAGCGCGGCAACTTCATCACCAAAACCCTCGACCCGGTCAGCGGTGACGCCGTGCAGGCCCGCGAAAGCATGGGCGGCGAGTTCTTCTATCGCTTCCACTACCAACTGCAGATGCCTTACCCCTGGGGTCGCTGGCTGACCACCATCGCGGCGATGGTGATGTTCGTGGCGTTGATCACCGGCATCATCACCCACAAGAAAATCTTCAAGGACTTCTTCACCTTCCGCCCCCGCAAAGGCCAGCGTTCCTGGCTCGACGGGCATAACGCGGTGGGGGTGCTGGTGCTGCCTTTCCACTTGATGATCACCTACAGCAGCCTGGTGATCTTCATGAGCATGGTGATGCCGGCGCCGATTCTGGCCTCCTATGGCAACGACACCCGTGGGTTTTTCAACGATGTGTTCCCTGCGACCAACAACGCGCCGGTACTCGGCCAGCCCGCGAAATTGCTACCGCTGGTGCCGATGTACGAGCAGGCCCGCGCGCATTGGGCGGGTGGGCATGTGGGGCGTGTGGCGGTGAATAATCCGAGCGATGTGAACGCGTCGGTGAATGTGTTCCGCGCTGGTTCCGACCGGGTGGTGCATGATTTCGGCAGCACCGTGTCGTTCAACGGCAGCACCGGTGAATTGCTGCGAGTCAGTGCCGAGCAGTCGCTGCCGGCGGCTATCGGCGGCAGTTTCTATGGCTTGCACATGGGCCACTTCGCCGGCCCGGTGCTGCGCTGGTTGTACTTTATCTGCGGCCTGGCGGGCACGGCGATGATCGGCACCGGGCTGGTGATCTGGCTCGGCAAGCGGCAGCTCAAACACGCCAGGACCGGGGTGATGCCGTTTGAACTGCGGCTGGTGGAAGTGCTGAACATCGCCAGTATGTCGGGGCTGATGCTCGCGATTGCCGGGTTTTTCTGGGCTAACCGTTTGTTGCCGGTGAGTTTCGCCGAGCGCTCCGACTGGGAAGTGCAAATCTTCTTTATCGCCTGGGGCCTGAGCCTGCTGCACGCCATGCTGCGGCGTGGCCGTCAGGGCTGGGTCGAGCAGTTGAGCCTCGGCGCGCTGCTGTTTGCCGCGATTCCACTGCTCAACGCGCTGACCACCTCCAGCCACCTGGGCGTCTCGCTGGTCACGGGCGATTGGGCCATGGCCGGTTTCGACCTGACCTGCCTGGCCAGTGGTGTGTTCCTTGGCTGGGCGGCCTGGAAGATGCACCGCCGCAGCGTGCCGCAACCCAAGGCCGAGCGCGCGCGTGGGCTGACGCTCAAGCCGGAGGCGCACTGATGCTGCTCGCGCTGCTGATGTGTTACGCCGGGTTCACCGCCCTGTGCCTGTCCACCGACCGCCACCACGGCGAGTTGCTGCACAGCAAGCCCTCGCCACGTCGGCGCGTGGGGCTGCGTGTACTCGGCTGGTTGCTGCTGAGTGTGTCGATCTGGCCGGCCGTGAGCCTCGCCGGTTGGGCCCAGGGCCTGGTGGAGTGGTGTGCGGTGTTGATGCTCAGCGCGCTGCTGTTGGTGTTGCTGTTGCCGTATCGGCCAAGGCTGGCCTTGATCCTGGCGGGCGTCGGCCTGCTTGCCAGCCCCGTCGCAGCCTTCGCCACGCTCTGAGCCCCAGACATGATGATCAGCACCCCGCCCGAATCACAGGACAGCCATCAGGCTGAAGCGCCGGGCGGGCGCGCGCATTTTCTGCAAGTGTTCCTGTCCCAGCGTTCGCAGATGGAAGCCCTGGTCAACCGACGCGTGGGCTGCCGCGCCACGGCGGCCGACCTGGTGCAGGATCTGTTCCTGCGCTTCTGGCGCCGGCCGTTGGTGCAGGTCGAAGAACTCAGCACCTACCTGTTGCGCTGCGCCGGCAACATCGCCATCGACCACCTGCGCAGTGAAGGTGCACGGGTGCGCAGCAGCGAAGGCTGGCTGCCCGAACAGCAAGACCACCAAGGCTCCGAACCCCAGGCGGCGCTGGAAGCGGGCAATGACCTGCGCCATGTCGAGGCCGCCCTGCGCAGCCTGCCCGAGCGCACCCGCCAGATATTCCTGCTCAACCGCATCCACGGGCGCAAATACGCGCAGATCGCCAAGGCCATGGGGTTGTCCCAAAGTGCCGTGGAAAAACATATGATGCGTGCCCTCGAAGCCTGCAAGGCCAGCCTTCGCGAACCATCGCCCCCACGCACGCCAGGGAAAGCACCGTGAACCTCACCCCCACGCCCGACCAGGAACAAGCCGCCCTGGCCTGGCTGAGCCTGCTGCACGACCAGCCCAGCAGCGGCGACCAGGCCACCTTCAGCCACTGGCTGCGCGCCGACCCCGCCCACGTCGAGGCCTATGCCCAGGCGCAGGTGCTGTGGGAGTTGAGCGAAGTGCCCGCGCGCAAACTGGCGGACGAAGACGCCCTGGCCCTGCAGGGTTACCTGAATGCGATGAACACGCCGAAGCGCTCCAGGGTCGTGCGCTGGTCCGGCGCCTTGGCCATGGCCGCGTGCCTGCTGTTGATGGTGGTCATGGGCGCCGGCTGGCAGCCGTCGCGCTGGGTCGATGACTTCGGCGCCGACTACGTGACCGCGCCGGGCGAGGTGAAAACCGTGACCCTGGCCGACCAGTCCCAAGTTACTTTGGACGCCGACAGCGCCATCGCCGTGGATTTCAGCCATGGCGAGCGGCACGTCCAGCTGCGGCGCGGTGCAGGCTTTTTCAGCGTGACCCACACCGGCGAGTCGTTTGTGGTGGAGGCGGGCAATGGCGAGGCGCGGGTGCTGGGCACCCAGTTTGAAGTACGCCTGCAACCGGCCGGGGCACAGGTGACGGTGCTGTCAGGACGGGTCGGTGTCACCCCGTCCAGGCAGGGCATGCAGCAGATTCTTACAGCGGGTCAGCAAGTGGCCTACGCCGATGGTGTGGCTGACCCGATGCACGCCGTCGACAGCGAATCGCGCCTGGCCTGGCGCGACGGCTGGCTCAACTACTACAAGGCGCCGCTCGCGGAGGTGGTCGAGGATCTGCGGCGTTACTACCCCGGCCGCATCCTGCTGTTGAACGAAACGATGGGCGCCAAGCGCGTCAGCGGCACCTTCCCGAGCAAAGACCCGCAGGCGGTGCTGAATGCCTTGCAGGCGGTGCTGGGGTTTGAGCAGCACAGCCTGTTGGGACGGGTGATCGTGCTGCGCTGATTACTTTGTCAGCGCAGCCATGATCTGCTCGGGGTTGTAGTCGCGAATCAACGTGCCGTTTACGTCCACGAACGGAATCCCGCCGCCGCCCAAAGCCTCGTACGCCTTGCGCGCCTGGGCGTCCTTCTCGATATCGAAGGCCTGGTAGGGGATGGCTTTCTGGTCGAGAAAACGCCGGATCTGCTTGCAGTAGCCGCACCAGTCGGTGGCATACAGCACCACCCGCGCGCCCTCGCGCACTGCTACAGGCGCCACTTGCGCGGGGTTGAACACCCGCTCGATCTTGCCCCAGTTCTGGATCACCACCACGACCAGCAACACCAGCAGGACTTTCTTGAGCACCCCGCCAAGCATCAGTTACGGCGCTTGAGCTGGTCGGTCAGTTGGGTCGGCAGGCCCTTGATGATCAAGGTGCCGGCGGCTTCGTCGTACTCGATCTTGTCGCCCAGAAGGTGCGCTTCAAAGCTGATGGACAGGCCCTCGGCGCGCCCGGTGAAGCGGCGGAACTGGTTGAGGGTGCGCTTATCGGCCGGGATTTCCGGCGACAGGCCGTAGTCCTTGTTGCGGATATGGTCGTAGAAGGCTTTTGGTCGATCTTCATCGATCAGGCCCGACAGCTCTTCCAGGCCCATGGGCTCGCCGAGCTTGGCCTGGCTGCTGGCGTAGTCGACCAGGGTCTTGGTTTTTTCACGGGCGGATTCGTCCGGCAGGTCTTCGCTTTCCACGAAGTCGCTGAAGGCCTTGAGCAGGGTGCGGGTTTCGCCCGGGCCGTCGACGCCTTCCTGGCAGCCGATAAAGTCGCGGAAGTACTCCGAAACCTTCTTGCCGTTCTTGCCTTTGATAAACGAGATGTACTGCTTGGACTGCTTGTTGTTCTGCCACTCGGACACGTTGATACGCGCCGCCAGGTGCAGTTGGCCGAGGTCCAGGTGACGCGAAGGGGTCACGTCCAGCTCGTCGGTCACCGCCACGCCTTCGCTGTGGTGCAGCAGGGCGATGGCCAGGTAGTCGGTCATGCCTTGCTGGTAGTGGGCGAACAGCACGTGGCCGCCGGTGGAGAGGTTGGACTCTTCCATCAGCTTCTGCAGGTGTTCGACCGCCGTGCGGCTGAACGTGGTGAAATCCTGGCCACCGTCGAAATACTCCTTCAACCAGCCGCTGAACGGGTGCGCGCCGGACTCGGCATGGAAGAAACCCCAGGCCTTGCCTTGTTTGGCGTTGTAGCTCTCGTTGAGGTCGGCAAGCATGTTCTCGATGGCGGCGGATTCGGACAGCTCCGAGTCGCGGGCGTGGAGAACTGCGGGTGTGCCGTCGGGTTTTTTGTCGATCAGGTGGACGATGCAATGACGGATCGGCATAGGCTTCTCGGCTGGTTGAAGGGGAGCGGTTGGCCTCCCCAAAAAGTCGCCCAGTGTACCGCACCCATTGGCCAAGACACGCGTCGAAGGGCATTTTGGACGCTCTCCGACGGGGCATATGCCTTTTTTTCACGGTTTAGAGCGATAAAGCTGACCAAATGGGTAGGTAGAGGCGGATATTTCCCCGTCTCTGTGCTAGTTTTGCCCCGTCTTACGCCAAGTCTCGGCGTTAAGCGTGCATTCAGCATCTGTCAGGTCGAACCAATCCCCGTTTCAAGCATCTATAACCCCGATCTCCGTGGTTATAGCCGGGGGTGCCGGGCCATGATGGTCGGGCTCGACGGCTGACACTGCACTCTGCAATCCATATGAATTTGATAGGGAAGGAACACCACAATGGCTATTACTAAAGACCAACTGATCGCTGACCTGGCTGAAGCAGTAGACGCACCGAAAACTACCGTGCGCGCTCTGCTGGACCAATTGAGCCAAGTTGTTGCTGATCAGCTGGAAAACGGCGGCGAAATCACTCTGCCAGGCGTTGGCAAACTGAAAGTGACCGAGCGTCCTGCCCGTACTGGCCGTAACCCTTCGACTGGCGCTGCCATCGAAATCGCTGCCAAGAAAGTTATCAAGCTGGTTGTGGCCAAAGGCCTGACCGACGCTGTTAACAAGTAAGACGCAGCAAAAAAAACCGTGCTCCGGAGCGATCCGGGCACGGTTTTTTGTTGCCTGCGATTTGTCAGTCGCGAACCCAGCGCTGGCGCCAGATCTGCTGCTCGTTCTTGGTCTGGAAGGTCCAGGCGACGAAACGGCTTTGCTTCTGGCCCTGGGACATTTCCACCACCTGGCTTTCCAGCACGCCGGCTTTTTTCAGGGCGGTCTCGATCGCGGGCAAGTTCGACGCTTTTGACACCAGGGTGCTGAACCACAGCACCTTGTGGGCAAAATTCGCGCTTTCAGCAATAAGCTGCGTCACGAAGCGCGCTTCACCGCCTTCACACCACAGCTCGGCCGACTGACCGCCGAAATTCAGCACCGGCAGCTTGCGCTTGGGGTCGGCCTTGCCCAGGGCGCGCCACTTGCGCTCGCTGCCCTTGGTGGCTTCGTCCATGGACGCATGAAACGGCGGGTTGCACATGGTCAGGTCAAAGCGCTCGCCCGGCTCCAGCAGGCCCAGCAGGATGTGCTTGGGGTTCGGCTGCTGGCGCAACTGGATGACCTTGCTCAGGTCATTGGACTGCACGATGGCCTTGGCGGCGGCCACGGCGATCGGGTCAACCTCGGAGCCGAGGAAATTCCAGCGGTATTCCATGTAGCCAATCAGCGGGTAGACGCAGTTGGCGCCCATGCCGATGTCCAGCACCTTGACGATCGAGCCGCGCGGGATCTTGCCGTCGTTGACGCTGGCCAGCAGGTCGGCGAGGAAGTGCACATAGTCGGCACGCCCCGGCACCGGCGGGCACAGGTAATCCTGCGGGATGTCCCAATGCTGGATGCCATAGAAGGACTTGAGCAACGCCCGATTGAATACGCGCACCGCATCCGGGCTGGCGAAGTCGATGCTTTCCTTGCCGTACGGGTTGATGATCACGAATTGCGCCAGTTCCGGCGTGGTCTTGATCAGCGCCGGGAAGTCGTAACGGCCCGTGTGGCGGTTGCGCGGATGCAGTGTGGCCTCTTTGCGCGGCACCACAGGCTTGGCCGTGGCGGCGGTTTTAGGCTTCTTGCGCGGAGGTTTTGGTGTGCTGGGGGCGGTCATGATGATTCTGGTGTTGGCTCAAAGTGGCGGGCATTGTCACACATCTTGAGGTGATCTCGGGCAAATGTGGCAGGGGGCTTGCCCCCGATAGCGGTAGATCAGCCAGTTTATCTGCAGCTGACCCACCGCTATCGGGGGCAAGCCCCCTCCCACATTGACCGGGTTCGCAAATAAAAAAAGAGGCCCGAAGGCCTCTTTTTTCACACGGTTCAAGCCTTACAGGCTGGAAATCCGCGCATGTTGCTCCGCCAGCTTGCCCAGGGCCTGTTCGGCCTCGGCCAGTTTGGCGCGTTCTTTGTCGATCACTTCCGCGGGCGCCTTGTCGACGAATGCCGCGTTGGACAGCTTGCCGCCCACTCGCTGCACTTCGCCTTGCAGGCGTGCGATTTCCTTGTCGAGACGGGCCAGTTCCGCGCCCTTGTCGATCAGGCCGGCCATCGGCACCAGCACTTCCATCTCGCCGACCAGTGCGGTGGCGGACAGCGGTGCGTCTTCGCCAGCCGCCAATACAGTGATCGACTCCAGCTTCGCCAGCTTCTTGAGCAGCGCATCGTTCTCGGTGAGACGGCGCTGGTCTTCGGCGCTGGCGTTTTTCACGAACACGGCCAATGGCTTGCCCGGGCCGATGTTCATTTCGGCACGGATGTTACGCGTGCCCATCATCAGGGTCTTGAGCCATTCGATATCGCTTTCGGCCGCCTCATCGATGCGTGCTTCGTTGGCCACTGGCCAAGGTTGCAGCATGATGGTCTTGCCTTCGATACCGGCCAGCGGCGCGATGCGCTGCCAGATTTCTTCGGTGATGAACGGCATGAACGGGTGCGCCAGACGCAGCGCCACTTCGAGCACGCGCACCAGGGTGCGACGGGTGCCGCGCTGGCGTTCGATCGGCGAGTTTTCGTCCCACAGCACCGGCTTGGAGAGTTCCAGGTACCAGTCGCAATACTGGTTCCAGATGAACTCGTACAAGGCCTGTGCGGCCAGGTCGAAACGGAACTGGTCGAGTTGACGGGTCACTTCGGCTTCGGTGCGCTGCAACTGCGAGATGATCCAGCGATCCGCCAGGCTCAGCTCAAAGGCTTCGCCGTTCTGGCCGCAATCTTCGCCTTTGTCCAGCACGTAGCGCGCCGCGTTCCAGATCTTGTTGCAGAAGTTGCGATAGCCTTCGACGCGGCCCATGTCGAACTTGATGTCGCGGCCGGTAGAGGCCAGCGAGCAGAACGTGAAGCGCAGGGCGTCGGTGCCGTAGCTGGCAATGCCGTCAGCGAACTCGTCGCGGGTCTGCTTCTCGATCTTCTTCGCCAGTTTTGGCTGCATCAGGCCCGAGGTGCGTTTCTGCACCAGGGTTTCCAGGTCGATGCCGTCGATGATGTCCAGCGGGTCGAGGACGTTGCCCTTGGACTTGGACATCTTCTGGCCCTGGCCATCACGCACCAGGCCGTGCACGTACACGGTCTTGAACGGTACCTGCGGGGTGCCGTCCTCGTTCTTCACCAGGTGCATGGTCAGCATGATCATCCGGGCAACCCAGAAGAAAATGATGTCGAAGCCGGTGACCAGCACGTCGGTGGAGTGGAATTTCTTCAGGAACTCGGTCTGCTGCGGCCAGCCCAGGGTCGAGAAGGTCCACAGGCCCGAGCTGAACCAGGTGTCGAGTACGTCGTTGTCCTGTTGCAGCGCGATGTCCGCACCGAGGTTGTGCTTGGCGCGTACTTCGGCTTCGTCGCGGCCCACGTAGACCTTGCCCGACTCGTCGTACCAGGCCGGAATGCGATGGCCCCACCACAGTTGACGGCTGATGCACCAATCCTGGATGTCGCGCATCCACGAGAAGTACATGTTTTCGTACTGTTTAGGCACAAACTGGATGCGGCCATCTTCCACGGCCGCAATTGCCGGCTCGGCCAGCGGCTTGGTGGACACGTACCACTGGTCGGTCAGCCACGGCTCGATCACGGTGCCGGAGCGGTCGCCCTTCGGTACTTTCAAGCCGTGGTCGTCCACGCTCACCAGCAGGCCGAGCGCATCGAAGGCCGCTACGATCTGCTTGCGTGCTTCGAAACGGTCGAGGCCGGCGTATTCAGCCGGGATCTTGCCGTCGATGCTTTCGTTCAGTGTGCCGTCCAGGTTGAACACCTGGCAGGCCGGCAGTACGGCGGCATTTTTGTCGAAGATGTTCAGCAGCGGCAGGTTGTGGCGCTTGCCGACTTCGTAGTCGTTGAAATCGTGTGCCGGGGTGATTTTCACGCAGCCGGTGCCGAATTCAGGGTCGCAGTAGTCGTCCGCGATGATCGGGATGCGGCGGCCGACCAGTGGCAGCTCGACAAACTTGCCGATCAGCGCCTGGTAGCGCTCGTCGTTCGGGTTAACCGCCACGGCGGCGTCGCCGAGCATGGTTTCCGGACGGGTGGTGGCGACGATCAGGTAGTCGTTACCTTCGGCAGTCTTGGCGCCGTCGGCCAGCGGGTACTTGAGGTTCCACAAGAAGCCTTTCTCGTCGTGGTTTTCCACTTCGAGGTCGGAAATCGCCGTGTGCAACTTGGTGTCCCAGTTGACCAGGCGCTTGCCGCGGTAGATCAGGCCGTCTTCGTGCAGGCGCACGAAGGCTTCTTTCACCGATTCCGACAGGCCGTCGTCCATGGTGAAGCGTTCGCGGCTCCAGTCGACGGACGAACCCAGGCGACGGATCTGACGGCTGATGTTGCCGCCGGACTGGTCTTTCCATTCCCAGATCTTTTCCAGGAATTTCTCGCGGCCCAGGTCGTGACGGTTTTGGCCGGTGGCTTCGAGTTGGCGCTCCACCAGCATCTGGGTGGCGATACCGGCGTGGTCGGTACCCGGTTGCCACAGGGTGTTGCGGCCCTGCATGCGGCGGAAACGGATCAACGCATCCATGATCGCATTGTTGAAGCCATGGCCCATGTGCAGGCTGCCAGTGACGTTCGGTGGCGGAATCATGATGGTGTAGGACTCGCCCGCACCTTGCGGAGCGAAATAGTTCTCGGACTCCCAGGTGTTGTACCAGGAAGTTTCAATAGCGTGCGGCTGGTAGGTCTTATCCATGCGCGGCGGGACCCTAGTTGGCATTTATTCAGGAAAGCCGGCAAGTATAACGAGGGATAGGGCGCAGGGCGAGGCGAAGACAGGGCTTGAAGTGTATGCGGGGCAAATGTGGGAGGGGGCTTGCCCCCGATGTGGGTGGGTCAGTTGGTAAATCTATAACTGACCCAGCGCTATCGGGGGCCAGCCCCCTCCCACATTGGATGTATGTGCGGCTCAGGACTGGTATTGGCTCAACAAGCGTTCCATCCGCGCATCCAGGCGGCGCTTGATCTCGGTTTCGATATGCGGGGCGAAGTCGTCGATTACGTCTTGCATAATCAATTGCGCAGCGGCACGCAGTTCGTTGTCCAGGTGCAGCAGCAGAGCGTCCTGGGTCTTTTCGGCGACCGGCGCAGGGGCGGGCGGGGCTTTGGCGGCAGGCTTGCTGTCAACCGAGTCGAACAGCATGGGGATCTGCACGTCGTCCGCTACCGATTCAGTCAGCAGCGGCGGTTGCAAGTCATCATCACCCAGCAACTGGCGGATAGACTCCAGGTCGTCCAGCAGGTGGTCGTCTTTTTTTACAGGGTTGGGAGTGTCCATCATGTACTCAAAGTCGTTGTAGCCGGTGATCTTGCAAAGGATAGCCCTGTTCGCGGTAGAAGCGGAAACTCTCCCGCGCAGCCTGACGAATAGCCGGGTCTTCCACCACCACTTCCGCCACACGGGCAAAGGCCTTGGCGAAGGGCGGCACTTTCAGGTCCAGGTTGACTAGCAGGTCATGGTGGTCGCCGCAGCTGTCGCCCAATCCCAGTACTACCAGGCCTTCGGGTTCGGATTCAGCGGGGCCGTGGGGTACGAAGCTTTCGCCCTTGAAGCGCCACAGGCGTGCATCCAGGTCGTCGCGTTGGGCGGCGTCGCTGCAGTGCAGGTAGATGCGGTGGCCCATACGCCAGGCTTTTTCAGTGAGTTTGCAGGCAAAGTCCAGGCGCGCAGAGGGATCGGCGCTGGGCAATATATAGAAGTCGACTTGGGTCATTGCGGTTCCTGAGGCTGGGGCGGCAAGCGTGTCGCCGCCCCGGCATCTTCAGTTTCAGGCTTTGGCGCGGTCCAGCAGGTACTGGGTCAGCAGGGGTACCGGACGGCCGGTGGCGCCCTTGTCCTTGCCGCCGCTGGTCCAGGCCGTACCAGCGATGTCCAGGTGCGCCCAGTTGAAGTTCTTGGCAAAGCGCGACAGGAAGCAGGCAGCGGTGATGGTGCCGGCTTTCGGCCCACCGATGTTGGCGATGTCGGCGAACGGGCTGTCCAGCTGTTCCTGGTACTCATCGAACAGCGGCAATTGCCAGGCGCGGTCGTCGGCAGCCTTGCCGGCGCTGAGCAGTTGCTCGATCAGCTCGTCGCTGTTGCCCAGCAGGCCCGAGGTGTGGGAGCCCAGGGCCACGATGCAGGCACCGGTGAGGGTGGCGATGTCGATCACGGCTTGCGGTTTGAAGCGCTCGGCGTAGGTCAGCGCATCGCACAGCACCAGGCGGCCTTCGGCGTCGGTGTTGAGGATTTCGACGGTCTGCCCGCTCAGGGTGGTGACGATATCGCCAGGACGGGTCGCGCCGCCGCTCGGCATGTTCTCGGCGCAGGCCAGGATGCACACCAGGTTGATCGGCAGTTTCAGCTCCAGCACGGCACGCAGGGTGCCGAATACGCTGGCGGCGCCGCCCATGTCGTACTTCATTTCATCCATGCCGGCACCCGGCTTGAGGCTGATGCCGCCGGTGTCGAAAGTGATGCCTTTACCCACCAAGGCGTAAGGTTTTTCGGCTTTCTTGCCGCCGTTGTATTGCATCACGATCAGGCGTGGCGGCTGGTCGCTGCCCTGGCCCACGGCATAGAACGAGCCCATGCCCAGCTCTTTGATCTTTTTCTCGTCCAGCACTTCAACCTTCAAGCCCTTGAACTCTTTGCCCAGCGCCTTGGCCTGTTCGCCCAGATAGGTTGGGTGGCAGATGTTCGGCGGCAGGTTGCCCAGGTCGCGGGTGAACGACATGCCGTTGGCGATGGCGGTGGCGTGGGTCGCGGCGCGCTGGACTTCAGCCTGGGCGGCCTTGATGGTCAGCAGGGTGATTTTCTTCAGGGCGCGCGGTTCGGCCTTCTGGCTCTTGAACTGGTCGAAGATATAGCCGCCGTCCACCAGGGTTTCGGCCAGCAGGCGGGTCTTGCCATAGCTGTCACGGCCCTTGACCACGATTTCATCGAGTGCCAGTGCCGCATCGCTGCCGCCCAGGCCCTTGAGGGTGGTGAGGATGCTGCTGATGATTTTGCGGAACGGGCGGTCGCCGAGTTCGGCGTCCTTGCCCACGCCCACCAGCAATACGCGGTCGGCTTTCAGGTTGGGCAGGCTTTGCAACAGCAGGCTCTGGCCGACTTTGCCGGCCAGGTCGCCGCGCTTGAGCACGGCGCTGATGGCGCCGCCGCTGAGTTCATCGAGTTGCTTGGCGGCGACGCCGAGCTTGCGGCCTTCGCCGATGGCGACCACGAGGGTGGCGGTTTTCAACGTTTCGGGGCTAACGCTTTTTACAACCAATTCCATTTTCGGGTCCCTTATAAAGGTCTGAGAGCCTGGCGTCTGTACGCAGGCTTTAAAGCTGGGCAGCTGTGTAAACCGCCCGCGACAAAGGCCGCAGTTTGAACCTCGCCGGCGGAGCCTGACAACCCTTGGCGCACGCTTTGTACATGTGCATGAGGTTGCGCAGTGACAGGCGCGGTCAATCACAGGATAATGCGCCATCTTTTTAGCCGGCCCGCTGCAAACGGGCTGACTCGGTATGCTTGCTTGTTTGGCCGCCTTAGCCTGACAACCCTGGAGTGTCTGGTTTGATTGTCTTCCGTTATCTGTCCCGCGAAGTCCTGTTGACCCTGAGTGCCGTGAGTGCGGTGTTGCTGGTCATCATCATGAGTGGTCGTTTCGTCAAATACCTGGCCCAGGCTGCTTCCGGCGCCCTGGACCCAGGCTCGCTGTTCCTGATCATGGGCTTTCGCCTGCCGGGGTTCCTGCAGCTGATCCTGCCGCTGGGCCTGTTTCTCGGCATCCTGCTGGCCTACGGCCGCTTGTATCTCGAAAGCGAAATGACCGTGCTCTCGGCCACCGGCATGAGCCAGCAGCGCCTGCTGGGCATGACCATGATCCCGGCCGCCGGCGTTGCGCTGCTGGTCGCCTGGCTGAGCCTGAGCCTGGCCCCGCAGGGCGCCATGCAATTCCAGCTGGTGCTGAACAAGCAGGACGCGATGACCGAGTTCGACACCCTCGAACCGGGCCGTTTCCAGGCACTCAATGACGGTTCGCGGGTGACCTACACCGAAACCCTGACCGACGACCGCGCCAACCTCGGCGGGGTGTTCATTTCCGAAAAGCGTCTGGGGCAAGACAAGAAAGACCGTGGCATTTCCGTGCTGGTGGCCGATTCGGGTCGCCAGGAAGTGCGCCCGGACGGCAGCCGCTACCTGATCCTGGAAAATGGCTATCGCTACGATGGCAGCCCAGGCATGGCGGATTATCGTGCGATCAAATACGACACCTATGGCGTGATGCTGGCCCGCCCGGATATCAGCGACGAAGTCACCGACCGCGACGCCATCCCCACCAGCGAGCTGTTCGGCAGCAATGAACGGCGCTCGATTGCCGAGCTGCAATGGCGTATCTCCCTGCCGCTGCTGGTATTTATCGTGACCCTGATGGCCGTGCCGCTGTCGCGCGTCAACCCGCGCCAGGGTCGTTTCCTCAAGCTGTTGCCGGCGATCCTGCTGTACATGGCTTACCTGACCATCCTGATTTCCGCCCGCGGCGCCCTGGAGAAGGGCAAGCTGTCGACGACCCTGGGCCTGTGGTGGGTGCACGGCATCTTCCTGCTGATCGGCCTGGGGCTGCTGTATTGGGAACCTATACGCTTGAAAATGATGAGCCGTCGTGGCCAGAAGGAGTTGGCTCGTGGCTAAGCTCGATCGCTACATTGGTAGCAGCGTACTGATCGCCATCCTGGCGGTATTGGGCATCATCCTCGGGCTGGCCTCGTTGTTCGCCTTCATCGATGAAGTCGGCAACGTCAGCGACACCTACACCGTGTGGGACGTGCTGAGCTACGTGGCCCTCACCGCGCCGCGCCGGCTTTACGACATGATGCCGATGGCCGCGCTGATCGGCTGCCTGATCGGCCTGGGCAGCCTGGCCAGCAACAGCGAACTGACCATCATGCGCGCTGCCGGTGTGTCCATCGGGCGTATCGTCTGGGCGGTCATGAAGCCGATGTTGCTGCTGATGCTGTGCAGCGTGCTGATCGGCGAATACGTCGCGCCGCCGGCCGAAACCACCGCCCAGGCCAATCGCGCCCTGGCCCAGGGCTCGGGCGATGCACAAAGCTCCAAGCACGGCCTGTGGCACCGCCAGGGGGATGAGTTCATCCACATCAACGCCGTGCAACCGGGCGGCCTGCTGGTTGGCGTGACCCGCTACACGTTCGACAAGGAGCGCCACCTGCTGTCGTCGAGCTTCGCCAAACGTGCGCAGTACAGCAACGAAAAATGGCAACTGAGCGACATCACCACGACGCACTTCCGCAATGTCGGCCAGGGCACCAACGCCAGCACCGAAGTGATCAATACGCCGAGCGAAGAGTGGGATATCGCCCTCAAGCCGCAATTGCTCAATACCGTGGTGATGATCCCGGAAAGCCTGCCGATCTCCGGGCTGTGGGGTTATATCCACTACCTCAAGGACCAGGGCCTGAATAACGGCCGCTACTGGCTGGCGTTTTGGGTCAAGGTGTTGCAGCCGGTCGTCACCGCTGCACTGGTGCTGATGGCGATTTCGTTCATCTTCGGCCCGTTGCGTTCGGTCACCCTCGGCCAGCGTGTGTTTACCGGCGTGCTTGTGGGCTTTACCTTCCGCATTGCCCAGGACTTGCTGGGCCCGTCGAGCCTGGTGTTCGGTTTCTCGCCGCTGTTTGCGGTGCTGGTGCCGACCGCCATCTGCGCCCTGGCCGGGTTCTGGCTGTTGCGCCGAGCCGGTTGATATCGCGCTTATGCACAAAAAATGCCCCGCTCATATGAGTGGGGCATTTTTGTTCTGGTCAGCAAAGATGACGTCTGGCCTGAGCATCAGGTACAATTCCCGGCTATTTTTCAGCGGGCAATCTGCCTGCAGCCTTTTTGAGTGTTGATCCGTGAGTGATTTGAGTCATATCCGCAATTTCTCCATCATCGCCCACATTGACCATGGTAAGTCGACGCTGGCCGATCGATTCATCCAGATGTGCGGCGGCCTTGCCGAGCGTGAAATGGAAGCCCAGGTACTGGATTCCATGGACCTCGAACGCGAGCGCGGGATCACCATCAAGGCCCACAGCGTTACCCTGTACTACACCGCCAAAGACGGTATCAAGTACCAGCTCAACTTCATCGACACCCCCGGCCACGTTGACTTCACCTACGAAGTCAGCCGCTCGCTGGCGGCCTGTGAAGGTGCTCTGCTGGTAGTGGACGCGGGCCAGGGCGTAGAAGCCCAATCCGTGGCCAACTGCTACACCGCGATCGAGCAGGGCCTGGAGGTCATGCCGGTACTGAACAAGATCGACCTGCCACAGGCCGATCCGGACCGCGTAAAGGAAGAAATCGAAAAAATCATCGGCATTGACGCCACCGACGCCGTCGAGTGCAGCGCCAAGACCGGCCTGGGCGTCGACGAAGTGCTCGAGCGCCTGGTGAAAACCATTCCTGCGCCGACCGGCAACTACGAAGATCCGCTGCAAGCGTTGATCATCGACTCCTGGTTCGACAACTACCTGGGCGTTGTTTCCCTGGTACGTGTGCGCCATGGCCGGGTGAAGAAGGGCGACAAGATCCTGGTCAAATCCACCGGCAAGATCCACCTGGTGGACAGCGTCGGTGTGTTCAACCCGAAACACACTGCCACCACCGACCTCAAGGCCGGTGAAGTGGGCTTCATCATCGCCGGCATCAAGGACATTCACGGTGCACCGGTCGGTGACACCCTGACCCTGAGCTCGACCCCTGATGTAGACGTGCTGCCGGGCTTCAAACGCATCCAGCCGCAGGTTTACGCCGGCCTGTTCCCGGTCAGCTCCGACGACTTCGAAGATTTTCGCGAAGCGCTGCAGAAGCTGACCCTCAACGACTCGTCGTTGCAGTACACCCCGGAAAGCTCCGATGCCCTGGGCTTCGGCTTCCGCTGCGGGTTCCTGGGCATGCTGCACATGGAGATCATCCAGGAGCGCCTCGAGCGCGAATACGACCTGGACCTGATCACCACCGCGCCAACAGTTATTTTCGAATTGTTGCTGAAAACCGGTGAAACGATTTACGTCGACAACCCGTCCAAGCTTCCAGACCTGTCCTCCATCGAAGACATGCGCGAGCCGATCGTGCGGGCCAATATCCTGGTACCGCAGGAACACCTGGGCAACGTCATCACCCTGTGTATCGAAAAACGTGGCGTACAGCACGACATGTTGTTCCTCGGTACCCAGGTGCAAGTGACCTACGATTTGCCGATGAACGAAGTGGTCCTGGACTTCTTCGACCGTCTCAAATCCACCAGCCGCGGCTATGCTTCGCTGGATTACCATTTCGATCGTTACCAATCGGCTAATCTGGTGAAACTGGATGTGCTGATCAACGGCGACAAGGTCGATGCCCTGGCACTCATCGTGCACAAGGACAACGCGCACTACAAAGGTCGCCAGCTGACCGAGAAGATGAAAGAACTGATTCCGCGCCAGATGTTCGACGTCGCGATCCAGGCCGCCATCGGCGGGCAGATCATTGCGCGAACCTCCGTCAAGGCTCTCAGAAAGAACGTACTGGCCAAATGCTACGGCGGTGACGTAAGCCGTAAGCGCAAGCTGCTTGAGAAGCAAAAGGCCGGTAAAAAACGCATGAAGCAAGTGGGCAACGTGGAAATTCCACAAGAAGCCTTCCTTGCGGTGCTCAGGTTGGATAGTTAGGTCCTATGTCGCTAAATTTCCCGCTGTTGCTGGTCATCGCCGTTGCCGTTTGCGGTCTCCTGGCGTTGCTCGATCTGGTGTTCTTCGCCCCGCGTCGGCGGGCGGCTATCGCGTCCTATCAGGGCAGCGTCAGCCAGCCCGATGGCGTGGTGATCGAGAAGCTGAACAAAGAGCCTTTGCTGGTTGAATACGGCAAGTCGTTCTTCCCGGTGTTGTTCATCGTGCTGGTGCTGCGTTCGTTCCTGGTGGAACCGTTTCAGATCCCTTCGGGCTCGATGAAACCTACCCTGGACGTGGGCGACTTCATCCTGGTGAACAAGTTTTCCTACGGGATCCGCCTGCCGGTGATCGACAAGAAAGTCATCGAGATCGGTGACCCGCAGCGCGGCGACGTGATGGTGTTCCGCTACCCCAGCGACCCGAACGTCAACTACATCAAGCGTGTGGTCGGCCTGCCGGGCGACGTGATTCGCTACACCAGCGACAAGCGCCTGTTCATCAATGGCGAGTCGGTGGCCGAGAAACTGATCGGTTCCGAACCGAACAGCCTGGGCAGCGCCGAGCTGTACCAGGAAAAACTCGGTGCGGTAGAGCACGAAATTCGCAAGGAAATGAGCCGCTACCGGGCTCAGCCTGACGGCGAATGGAAAGTGCCGGCCGGGCACTATTTCATGATGGGCGACAACCGTGACAACTCCAATGACAGCCGCTACTGGGATGACCCCACTATCCCTAAAGAGCTGCTGGGCATGGTTCCTGACCAGAATATCGTCGGCAAGGCCTTTGCGGTCTGGATGAGCTGGCCGGAACCCAAACTCAGCCACCTGCCGAACTTCTCGCGGGTCGGGCTGATCAAGTAATACAAGCGGCGCTGTTCACACAGCGCCGAATGCTTTTCTGGGGCTCGGACAATTCCGGCTCCCTGCTGTAGTCATCAGGATTTGAATTTGAACACTGCGTCAATCGTCGATGGCCGCCGGTGCCACCAAACATATATGGGTAAACCGTGAGCGTTTCTCTAAGTCGTCTCGAGCGCCAGCTCGGCTACACCTTCAAGGATCAGGAATTGATGGTCCTTGCCCTCACACATCGCAGCTTTGCAGGGCGCAACAACGAGCGCCTGGAATTCCTCGGTGACGCCATTCTCAACTTCGCCGCCGGTGAGGCGCTGTTCGAGCGCTTCCCGCAAGCGCGCGAAGGCCAGCTGTCGCGCCTGCGTGCCCGCCTGGTGAAAGGCGAGACCCTGGCCGTGCTGGCCCGTGGTTTCGGCCTGGGCGAGTACCTGCGCCTGGGTTCCGGTGAATTGAAAAGCGGAGGTTTTCGTCGTGAATCGATCCTGGCTGATGCCCTCGAAGCGCTGATCGGTGCGATCTACCTCGATGCAGGCATGGAAACCGCCAAGGAGCGCGTCGTCGCCTGGCTGTCTTCGGAAATCGAAAGCCTCACGCTGGTCGATACCAACAAAGATCCCAAGACCCGCCTGCAGGAATACCTGCAGTCGCGCGGTTGCGAACTGCCACGCTACGAAGTGGTGGATATCCAGGGTGAACCCCATTGCCGCGTGTTCTTCGTGGAATGTGAAATCACCTTACTGAATGAAAAAAGCCGAGGTCAGGGTGTGAGCCGTCGTATTGCCGAACAGGTAGCGGCCGCTGCAGCACTGATTGCCCTGGGCGTGGAGAATGGCCATGACTGATTCAACCGCAACACGCTGTGGCTATGTCGCCATCGTTGGCCGCCCGAACGTGGGCAAGTCGACGCTGCTGAACCACATCCTCGGCCAGAAGCTCGCGATCACCTCGCGCAAGCCGCAGACCACCCGCCACAACATGTTGGGCATCAAGACCGAAGGCAACGTGCAAGCGGTCTACGTCGACACCCCGGGCATGCACAAAGGCGGCGAGAAAGCCCTTAACCGTTACATGAACAAGACCGCTTCGGCGGCGTTGAAAGACGTCGACGTGGTGATCTTCGTGGTCGACCGCACCAAGTGGACCGACGAAGACCAGATGGTTCTGGAGCGCGTGCAGTACGTGACCGGCCCGTTGATCGTCGCGCTGAACAAGACCGACCGCATCGAAGACAAAGCCGAGCTGATGCCGCACCTGACCTGGCTGCAGGAACAACTGCCGAACGCCCAGATCATGCCGATTTCTGCCCAGCACGGTCACAACCTCGAAGCCCTGGAGCGCGTGATCGCCGGCTACCTGCCGGAGAACGAGCACTTCTTCCCGGAAGACCAGATCACTGACCGCAGCAGCCGCTTCCTTGCCGCTGAACTGGTGCGCGAGAAAATCATGCGCCAGATGGGCGCCGAGCTGCCGTACCAGATCACCGTCGAAATCGAAGAGTTCAAGCAGCAGGGCAAGACCTTGCACATCCACGCGCTGATCCTCGTCGAACGTGACGGCCAGAAAAAAATCATCATTGGCGACAAGGGCGAGCGCATCAAGCGCATCGGCACCGAAGCGCGCAAGGACATGGAATTGCTCTTCGATTCCAAGATCATGCTCAACCTGTGGGTGAAGGTTAAGGGTGGCTGGTCCGATGACGAGCGTGCGCTGCGCTCCCTGGGCTACGGCGACCTGTAAGCACACCGCAGGGCAAAAAATGTGGGAGGGGGCTTGCCCCCGATGGCGGTGGGTCAGTTAATGCGTAAGTGACTGAACCACCGCCATCGGGGGCAAGCCCCCTCCCACATTAGGTTTGTGTTGTTTTCAAGATCGAGAACCCATGTCCCAACCCATCAGCCAACTCGCCTACGTCCTGCACAGCCGCGCCTATCGCGAGACCAGCGCGCTGGTCGACTTCCTAACGCCCCAGGGCCGCCTGCGTGCGGTATTGCGCAGTGCGCGGGGCAAGGCGGGCACGCTGGCGCGGCCGTTCGTGGCGCTGGACGTGGAGTTTCGCGGCAAGGGCGAGCTTAAAAACGTCGGCCGCCTGGAAAGCGTCGGCACCTCCGCCTGGCTCAATGGCGAGGCGCTGTTCAGCGGCCTCTACCTCAACGAGTTGCTGATTCGCCTGCTGCCCGCCGAAGACCCGCACCCGGGCGTGTTCGATCACTATGCCGCCACCTTGCTGGCCCTGGCTGAAGGCCGCCCGCTGGAGCCGTTGCTTCGCGCCTTCGAATGGCGCCTGCTGGACGACCTGGGCTACGGCTTCGAATTGAGCAACGACCTGCACGGCGAACCCATCGCCGCCGATGGCATGTACCGTCTGCAAGTCGACGCCGGCCTTGAGCGCGTGTACCTGCTGCAACCGGGCCTGTTCCAGGGCACCGAGCTGCTGGCCATGAGCGAAGCCGACTGGACCGCCCCCGGCGCCTTGTCTGCGGCCAAGCGTTTGATGCGCCAGGCGCTGGCCGTGCACTTGGGCGGCCGGCCGCTGGTCAGTCGCGAGTTGTTTCGAAAGCCCTGACATCCCCGTGTATGCTGTGCACCGATTCTTTCCCTTTTCAGGAGCGCTTCCGTGACCACCAGCAATCGCATTCTTCTTGGCGTCAACATCGACCACGTCGCCACCCTGCGCCAGGCCCGGGGCACCCGTTACCCGGACCCGGTCAAGGCCGCGCTGGACGCCGAAGAAGCGGGCGCCGACGGCATCACCGTGCACCTGCGCGAAGACCGCCGGCACATCCAGGAGCGCGACGTGTTGCTGCTCAAGGACGTGCTGCAGACCCGCATGAACTTCGAAATGGGCGTCACCGAGGAAATGATGCTGTTCGCCGAACGCATCCGCCCGGCGCATATCTGCCTGGTCCCGGAAACCCGCCAGGAACTCACCACCGAAGGCGGCCTCGACGTGGCCGGCCAGGAAGCGCGGATCAAGGCTGCCGTGGAGCGCCTGTCGAAGATCGGCAGTGAAGTGTCGCTGTTCATCGACGCCGACGAGCGCCAGATCGAAGCCTCGCGCCGTGTCGGTGCGCCGGCCATCGAACTGCACACCGGCCGTTATGCCGATGCCACCACGCCGACCGAAGTCGCCGAAGAGTTGCAACGCATCATCGACGGCGTGAACTGCGGCCTGGGCGAAGGCCTGATCGTCAATGCCGGGCATGGCTTGCACTACCACAACGTCGAAGCCGTGGCGGCGATCAAAGGCATCAACGAGCTGAACATCGGCCATGCGCTGGTAGCCCATGCGCTGTTCGTCGGTTTCAAGGGGGCGGTGGCGGAGATGAAGGCGCTGATCCTGGCTGCTGCCAAGCACTAGAAACACAGTCTTACAAGCACTGAAGTTCAAATGTGGGAGGGGGCTTGCCCCCGATGGCAGTGTGTCAGCCAACTTATCTGTAGCTGACCCACCGCTATCGGGAGCAAGCCCCCTCCCACATTTTGATCCTCAGTGAATTCAATCCTGCGGCAATGCGAAGTCTTACTGTTTAGCCGATGCAGGTGTATCGTATCTGCCCTTTGCAGGCCGTGTGCCTGCGGCAGATACGTGAGGTTGTTGTGTCCCGATCCTTTTCCCGTCGACAAATCCTGGGTGGCCTTGCCGGCCTGGCCGTAGTGGGCGTCGGTGCCGGTGGTGCCTATCGCTACTGGCTGGGGAAAGTCGCCGAGGCCGAGGCGGGGCATGACTACGAGTTGATCGCCGCGCCACTCGACGTGGAGCTGGTGCCGGGCCACAAAACCGAAGCCTGGGCGTTCGGCCCGTCGGCGCCGGGCACCGAATTGCGCGTGCGCCAGGGCGAATGGCTGCGGGTACGCTTTATCAACCACCTGCCGGTCGCCACCACCATCCACTGGCACGGCATCCGCCTGCCGCTGGAAATGGACGGCGTGCCCTACGTCTCGCAATTGCCGGTGCTGCCCGGTGAATACTTCGACTACAAATTCCGCGTGCCCGACGCCGGCAGCTACTGGTATCACCCCCATGTGAACAGCAGCGAAGAACTCGGCCGTGGCCTGGTCGGCCCGCTGATCATCGAAGAGCGCGAGCCCACCGGGTTCAAGCACGAACGCACCTTGAGCCTTAAGAGCTGGCATGTGGACGAAGAGGGCGCGTTTGTCGCCTTCAGCATCCCGCGTGAGGCGGCGCGTGGCGGCACGGCGGGGCGCCTGTCGACCATCAATGGCGTGTCCCAGGCGGTGATCGATCTGCCCGCCGGGCAAATCACCCGCGTGCGTCTGCTCAACCTCGACAACACCCTGACTTACCGCCTCAACATCCCCGACGTCGAAGCGCAGATCTACGCGCTGGACGGCAACCCCATCGAGCCGCGCCCGTTGGGCAAGGAATACTGGCTGGGCCCGGGCATGCGTATCTGCCTGGCGATCAAGGCGCCGCCGGCCGGCGAAGAGCTGTCGATCCGCAACGGCCCGGTGCGCCTGGGCACCTTCCGCTCAGTCGCCAACACCGACGCGCCGACCGAGTGGCCGCCCGCATTGCCGGCCAACCCGATTGCCGAGCCGGACCTGGCCAATGCCGAGAAACTCAACTTCAATTTCGAGTGGGTCGGCACCGTGTCGGTGGATAACGGCAAGCCGCCGAGCTTGTGGCAAATCAACGGCAAGGCCTGGGACATCACCGACAAGACTTGCGCCGACCGCCCGATTGCCAAGCTGGAGAAGGGCAAGAGCTACATTTTCGAATTGAAGAACATGACCCAGTACCAGCACCCGATCCACCTGCACGGCATGAGCTTCAAGGTGATCGCCTCGAACCGCCACAAGGTGATTCCGTATTTCACCGACACCTACCTGCTGGGCAAGAACGAACGCGCCCGCGTGGCGCTGGTGGCGGATAACCCGGGGGTGTGGATGTTCCACTGCCACGTGATCGACCACATGGAAACCGGCCTGATGGCCGCCATCGAGGTGGCGTGATGCGCCAGGTTCGCCCCGCAGCGATCATCGACCGCAGCCGCGACCAGGACTTCATGCGCGAAGCCCTGGCCCTCGCCGCCCAAGGCGCCGCCCTCGGTGAAGTACCGGTAGGCGCGGTGCTGGTGCAAAACGGTGAAATCATCGGCCGCGGCTTCAATTGCCCGATCAGCGGCAACGACCCCAGCGCCCATGCCGAGATGGTCGCCATCCGCGCTGCCGCGCAGGCGATCAGCAACTACCGGCTGGTGGGCAGCACGCTGTATGTGACGCTGGAACCGTGCAGCATGTGTGCGGGGTTGATCGTGCATTCGCGGGTCGCGCGGGTGGTGTATGGCGCGCTGGAGCCAAAGGCGGGGATTGTGCAGAGCCAGGGGCAGTTTTTTACCCAGGGATTTTTGAATCACCGGGTGTTGTTTGAAGGCGGGGTGCTGGCGGAGGAATGCGGTGCGGTGCTCAGTGAGTTTTTCAAGGCGCGTCGCGCACGCTAGAGCGTCGCAGAAATTCGGTAACACATGCAGGCGTTACTTGTTCCCGGGTCGAGGGTAAAAAAGCCCATCGTTATTTAACCGACCAGGCGGGCCCCTCTCATGCAATTCGGTAAAAAAATCGACACCGTGGAAGTTCATACCGGCGGTGAAGCCTTCAGGATTGTCACCAGCGGGTTGCCGCGCTTTCCCGGCAATACCATCGTCGAGCGGCGCCAGTGGATCAAGGACAACCTGGACAGCGTGCGCACGGCGCTGATCTTCGAGCCGCGCGGGCACGCGGACATGTACGCCGGCTACCTGACCGAAGCGGTGTCGCCCGGGGCTGATTTCGGCATCATCTTTGTGCACAACCAAGGGTACAGCGACCATTGCGGCCATGGCGTCATTGCCTTGGCTACGGCCGCCGTAGAATTGGGCTGGGTTCAGCCCACGTCGCCTGAAACCCGTGTAGGCATTGACGCGCCGTGTGGGTTTATCGAAGCGTTTGTGCAGTGGGATGGCGAGCGTTGCGGGGCGGTGAGGTTCGTGAATGTGCCGTCGTTCATCTACCTGCGCGATGCAACGGTCGAGACGCCAAGTTTCGGTAGCGTCACCGGCGACATTGCCTATGGCGGAGCGTTTTACTTCTACACCTCGGGCGCCGCCAAAGGGCTGAGCATCGATGAGGCATCGGTCAGCACGCTCACGCAATTTGGCGATGAGGTCAAGCAGGCGGCCAATGCCAAGTACCCGGTGGTGCACCCGTTTATCCCGGAGTTGAACCATATCTACGGCACGATTATTGACGGCCCGGCGCGACACTCGGGTTCGACGCAGGCCAACTGCTGCGTGTTTGCCGATCGGCAGGTGGACCGCTCGCCCACGGGTTCGGGGACGGCCGGGCGCATTGCTCAGCTCTATTTGCGTGGGCAGTTGGCCGCCGGTGAAACGCTGGTGAATGAATCGGTCATCGGCTCCGTGTTCAGTGGGCATGTCATTGAACAGGCTGAGGTCGGCGAATTTGCGGCGGTCATTCCCGAAGTGTCGGGCAGCGCTTATATCTATGGTTTTGCCAGTTGGCTGATCGACGACCGGGACCCGCTGAGTAACGGCTTCCTGGTGCGTTGATCTGCGTTAGGCGTGCTACTTGCGGGCGATAATCACCGCCCGCATCGGTGCCGGCAGCCCTTCGATGGTCTTGCTGTGATCCTGCGGATCAAGGAAATCACTCAGGGACTGATACTTCATCCACTCGGTCCCACGCTGTTCCTCGAGGGTGGTCACGCTCACATCCACGCACCTCACGTCACTGAAACCCGCGCGACGCAGCCACAGCATCAGCGCCGGCACCGATGGCAGGAACCACACGTTACGCATCTGCGCGTAGCGATCTTCCGGCACCAGCACTTGCTGTTGATCGCCTTCCACCACCAACGTTTCCAGGACCAGCTCGCCGCCTTTTACCAGGGTGTCCTTCAATGCCAGCAGGTGCTCGATCGGTGAGCGACGGTGGTAGAACACGCCCATGGAAAACACCGTGTCGAAACCTTCCAGGTTGGCCGGCAGGTCTTCGAACGGGAAGGGCAGGTGCCAGGCTTTCGGCGCGGACAGGTAACGCTGCACCGCCTGGAACTGGCAGAAAAACAGCCAGTTCGGGTCCACGCCAATCACGCTGTCGGCACCGGCGCCGAGCATGCGCCACATGTAGTAGCCGTTGCCGCAGCCCACGTCGAGGATGCGTTTGCCTTTCAGGTTCAGGTGCGGCGCGACCCGCGACCACTTCCAGTCCGAGCGCCATTCGGTGTCCACGTGCACGCCGAACAGGTGGAACGGCCCTTTGCGCCACGGGCTCAGGCCCATCAGCGCAGTGTGCATCTGTGCGCGGGTGGCGTCGTCGCAATCGGTGTCCAGCACCAGGCCGTTGAGCAGGTCGACGTCGCTGGGCTGGATGTTCGGCAGCGCATCCAGCGCACTTTGCCAACGCTCCAGGTCGCCATGGCCCTTTTCCATCTTGCTATCGAGTTGCGCTTGCAGGCCTTGGGCCCACACGGCCAAGGGAGTGCCGACCAAGTGGCGGGCGAGGGGGGACAGATCAATCATGGCAAGGCAATCAACGAGGCAAAGTTAAGACACTGGAACCACGGCACGACTGTCGAGAACCCGGCCGCCAGCAGGCGTTCGCGGTGTTCTTCGAGGCTGTCGGGCTTCATGACGTTTTCGATGGCGCTGCGCTTCTGGGCAATTTCCAGTTCGCTGTAGCCGTTGGCGCGTTTGAACGCGATATGCAGGTCGGTGAGCAACGCGTGTTCTTCAACATCGTTGAAGCGCAGCTTTTCCGAAAGGATCAACGCGCCGCCCGGCAGCAGCGCCTGGCGGATACGCCCGAGCAGCGCCAGGCGCTCCTCGGGGGCGATAAATTGCAGGGTGAAATTCAGCGCCACCACCGAGGCCGGCTGGAACTGCAGCGCAAGGATGTCGCCCTCGATCACCTCCACCGGCAGCAACTCCTGGAACATCGAGTCCTGGCCGTTGAGGTATTCGCGGCAACGCTCGACCATGGCCGCCGAGTTATCCACAGCGATCACGCGGCAGCCGTCGGTGCGCACATGGCGGCGCAGGGCTTGGGTCACCGCGCCAAGGGACGAACCGAGGTCATAGAGCACGCTGTTCGGCTGGGCAAACTGCGCTGCGAGCACGCCGAGGTTTTCGACGATGGTCGGGTAACCCGGCACCGAGCGCTTGATCATGTCCGGGAACACCCGCACCACGTCCTCGTTAAAGGCGAAGTCCGGCACCTGGGGCAGGGGCTGGGCGAATAGGCGATCGGGTTCTTTGCTCACGGTTGTTCCGGCGACGACAGGGGAAAGGCCGGCATTTTAGCCAAGTTCGTCCACGCGCGCGCGGGTTGTCTGATGGAAAGCCGAGGCGGTGATGCCCCATTGCCCGAGCCAATAGGTGGTGATCAACAAATACGGTGCTGCTTCGAATGACACGACAAACCGATTGATGCCGATCAGCGTGTCGGAAAACACAAACGACGCCGCACCCGCCGCCGCCAGCAGTGCCGAGCGTTTCGGCACGTTACTGCCCAGGCGCGCCAACGCACGCCAGAGCATGGCGCTGATCACCAGGGCGTAAACCACCACCGGAATCAGCAGGTCGCCGAGGCCGTGGGAGATCAGGATGCTCAACAGGATCGCACTCACGCCCAGCGCCAACACCAGCGGCAGCAGGGCCAAGCGTCGGCAGTCGCTGAAATACGCCTTGAGGTAGGCTAGGTGTGCAAACAGAAAGGCGCCCAGGCCGAAGATAAACAAGTCGCCCGGCCAGGCGAGCAACACGTCGCCGACCAGGGAAAAAATCAGCCCCAGGCTGATCCAGCGTCGATAGTCGCTGGGCGGTGCGTCATGCAGCCAGCCCAGCAGTGCCAGCACCGGCATGGGTTTGACCAGCAGGCACAACAACGCCGCATGGGTGCTCAAGCCGTAGATAAACGTGCCGGCGCCCATCAACGCAAGGATCAGCCAGGGCATATCAGTTCACCGTAATGGCGCAGTCGAAAGTCTCGGCGGGTTCGGCTTCCGGCTCCCAGGGTTGCTGGGAGGTCAGGCGCAAACGCCCCTGGCCGGCGGCGAAGGCCTGGAAGCGCCAGGTGGACTGGCCACCGCCGCCGATCACGCCGGATTCGGAACTGCTGTAGACCTCGGGGCTCAGCGCGCGCAGCACGCCGCCGGCGGAGTCCTGGATGGCCCAGCGGTAGCCGGTGGTGGGGTTGCTTGGCAGGGTGAGGATCAGGTTTTGCCCGGTTTTAAGCTGGAGCGGGCAGGCGCTCTGGTTTTCCACGCTGATGTTTTGCTTGGGGGCACTGGCGCAGGCGGCCAGCAGGGCAAGGCTCAAGGGGAGAAGCAGGCGGGCAGCGGTCATGAAGGCTCCGTTGAAAGATGACGAAGGGCGAGCATAACCGAAGATGAGACAAGGTGTGACTGGAGGGGGGTGGTGTTGGCAGGTCTGGCCTCATCGGGGGCAAGCCCCCTCCCACACTTGAAAGTATTCACAGTTCAAAATGTGGGAGGGGCGGTGCGACGATTCGACTTGCCCCCGATGAGGCCATTTGAGTCACTACATAGCTATCAGAACAACACCTTCGCCACATCCGCAAACCGCTTGGCAAAGTGCACCGTCATCCCTTCCTTCAGGTACTCCGGCAACTCTTCAAAACTGCCACGGTTCGGCTCCGGCAGAATCAGCTCATGAATCTTCTGACGCCGCGCCGCAATCACCTTCTCACGCACGCCGCCAATCGGCAGTACATGCCCGGTCAAGGTCAGCTCGCCGGTCATCGCCACGCCTTTTTTCGGCGCCTGGTTACGCGCCAGCGACAGCAGCGCACTGGCCATGGTCACGCCGGCGCTCGGGCCGTCTTTCGGCGTGGCACCTTCCGGCACGTGCAAGTGCACGAAGGCTTCGTCGAAGAACTTCGGGTCACCGCCAAACGACTTCAGGTTCGAGCTGATGTAGCTGTAGGCGATCTCGGCGGATTCCTTCATCACTTCGCCCAACTGCCCGGTGAGCTTGAAGCCGCGATTGAGCGTGTGGATACGCGTCGCCTCGATCGGCAACGTGGCGCCGCCCATGCTGGTCCAGGCCAGGCCGGTGATCACACCGGTGCCGGACAACACTTGCTCGTTGCGGAACACCGGCATGCCCAGTGAACCTTCAAGGTCCTTGGTGCCGAGCTTGATCACCGAATCCGGTTCGTCCAGCAGCTTGACCACCGCCTTGCGCACCAGTTTGCCCAGCTGTTTCTCCAACTGGCGCACCCCGGCTTCCCGCGCATAGCCGTCGATCAATGCGCGCAGGGCGCCATCGCTGATGGTCAGGCTGGTTTTGGCCACGCCGGCTTTATCCAGCTGTTTTGGCCACAGGTGGCGCTTGGCGATGGCGACTTTTTCTTCGGTGATGTAACCCGATAGGCGAATGACTTCCATGCGGTCCAGCAACGGGCCGGGGATCGAATCCAGGGTGTTGGCGGTGCACACGAACAGCACTTTGGACAGGTCCAGGCGCAGGTCCAGGTAATGGTCGAGGAATTCGACGTTCTGCTCAGGGTCGAGGGTTTCCAGCAGCGCCGAAGCCGGGTCGCCCTGGAAGCTCTGGCCCATCTTGTCGATCTCGTCGAGCATGATCACCGGGTTCATCACTTCCACATCTTTGAGCGCCTGCACCAGCTTGCCCGGCAGGGCGCCGATGTAGGTGCGGCGATGGCCCTTGATCTCGGCCTCGTCGCGCATGCCGCCGACGCTGAAGCGGTAGAACGGCCGGCCCAGGGACTCGGCGATGGATTTACCCACACTGGTCTTGCCCACACCCGGCGGGCCCACCAGCAGCACGATGGAGCCGGCGACTTCGCCTTTATAAGCGCCCACCGCGAGGAATTCGAGGATGCGGCTCTTGATGTCGTCCAGGCCCGCATGGTGTTTATCCAGCACCTTGCGCGCGTGTTTCAGGTCGAGCTTGTCTTCGCCATACACGCCCCACGGCACCGAGGTGGCCCAGTCGAGGTAGTTGCGCGTGACCGCGTATTCCGGCGAGCCGGTTTCCAGGATCGACAGTTTGTTCAGTTCTTCATCAATGCGTTTTTTCGCCTGGGCCGGCAGCACCTTGCCTTGCAGGCGCTGTTCGAACTGCTCGACGTCGGCGCTGCGGTCGTCCTTGGTCAGGCCCAGCTCCTGCTGGATGACCTTGAGTTGCTCCTTGAGGAAGAACTCGCGCTGGTGCTCGCCGATCTTGCGGTTCACTTCGGCGGACAGCTCTTTTTGCAGGCGCGCGACTTCGACTTCCTTGCGCAGCATCGGCAACACTTTTTCCATGCGCTTGAGCATGGGCACGCAGTCCAGCACTTCCTGCAGCTCGTTGCCGGTGGCCGAGGTCAGCGCGGCGGCGAAGTCGGTGAGCGGCGACGGGTCGTTGGGGCTGAAGCGGTTGAGGTAGTTTTTCAACTCTTCGCTGTACAGCGGGTTGAGGGGCAGCAGTTCCTTGATCGCATTGATCAGCGCCATGCCGTAGGCCTTGACCTCATCGGTCGGCTGGGTCGGCTGGTGCGGGTATTCGACTTCCACCAGGTACGGTGGGCGATGGTGCTTGAGCCAGGTCTTGATGCGTACGCGGGTCAGGCCCTGGGCGACGAATTGCAGTTTGCCGTTCTCACGGCTGGCGTGGTGCACCTTCACCAGGGTGCCGTACAGCGGCAGGCTGGAGGTGTCGAAGTGGCGCGGGTCTTCGGGCGGGGTGTCCATGAAGAACAGCGCCAGGGAGTGGTGGTCGGATTTGCTCACCAGCTCGAGGGTTTCGGCCCACGGCTCTTCATTGACGATCACCGGCAGCACTTGCGCCGGGAAGAACGGCCGATTGTGGATCGGAATGATGTAGACCTTGTCCGGCAGGTTTTGCCCAGGCAGGGCCAGGCCGGTGTTGGACGACTGGGTTTCAGCGTTTTCGGGGTCGGCGTAGTCGTTTAGGTCGTAATCAGGGAATTCTTGCTGGTCGCTCATGGGGCACCTGCATAAGGAAGTATGGAGGTTAGATGGGGCGGGGCAGCGGTGGTTTCAATGGCGGGGGTGAGATAGCAACATATTGCATAAATTATCTGCTGCAATGCGGTCAATGTGGGAGGGGGCAAGTCGAATCGTCGCTCCGCCCCTCCCACATTTTGTCCTGCGAGCATTCAGCTGATTTTGTGCAGGTAGGCGGGTAAGGGTTGTTCTGGAAGTACGGAGAGCACCTTCAACCGCTGCAACATCCGCTGCCTGGCCCGCTGCAAATGCTCACGCAGGTTCAACGCCGCAGCATCAAACGCACCATGCAGCAACAACTCCAGAATCAAGCGATGTTCGGCAAGCATGGCGGGATCGGCGCCGATCCCCAGCAAGCGGTGAAAAATCCGGCTGATGATCATCGGGCTCTGGCCCTGGCGGATCAGCGCGGCGATCTTGCGGTTCTGCAGGCCGGCCAGGCAGTGCTGGTGCAAGTCTTCCTCGATCTGCTCGATGGCTTCCAGGCTGCACTCGGGGTTGTCCTGGGCATTGAGCACGCGTTGCAACATGGCTTCGAGCTGCTCGCGGTCGAGGTTCGGCGCACTTTGGCGCAGGGCTTCGGGCTCCAGGCAGGCGCGCAGTTCGTAGTCTTCGGTGACTTCCCGCGCGGTCAGGGGCCCGGCCAGCCATTGCGAGTAGGGCTCTTTTTCCACCAGGCCACGGTCGCGCAGGCGCATCAGCGCTTCACGCACCACCGCGCGGCTGACGCCGTAGTGGTCGGCGGCGGTCTGCTCGTCCAGGCGGTAATGGCCAAAGGCGATGCAGGTGGACAGCGCCGCGCCGATTTCCTCGACGATGCGCTCGCCCAGCGGCCGCGTGTCCACCAGTTCGTCGTCACCGTTGAGGCCCAGGTGCGCATGGCTCAGGGGTAGGCGCAGCGGCTCCATGGCCAGGCCTTCGGGGTTGATCAGGTAACCCCGGCCGTTGAAGCGGCAGATCAGGCCTTCTGCATGCAGCAGGTCCAGCGCCTTGCGTACCGGTACGCGGCTGGTGCCGAACAGTTCGGCCAGCGGTGCCTCCAGCAACACCAGCCCGTGGCGGGCGGTGCCGTTGACGATCGCGTCACGCAATAGCTGGTGAATCATCGCGTAACGGGAGGCCGAGGCGGACACTGCTTTCATTGCGTTCTCTGAGGTAAAGAGGTCGGTGGCCGGGGATTCTCTCATAGATGCACCTGTCACTCTGCGCCACGTCGGTGGCACTTTTTTGGGGCCCTGGAGGTGGGAATGTTACTTTTCTGCACCAAAATGTACTTATTAATAAAAGATACATTATTTCATTGGCGGCCCATTCCGGCAGCGCCGCCCAATTTTTTTACCTCGCGCAAAACCATCTATCCCGCTGCTATTGACGATAACGCCGGGTTGCAGGAAAAACCCTGGACAGAGACTGGCACGAAATCTGCCTTTGTAAAATGTACATTTTATTAATATGTACGTTTTAGAGGTTTCCCGATGTCAGACGCTACCTCAATGGCCGAGTCTTTCGCCAGCGGCCGCAGCGACCCGGTGCAAGCGCTCGAACAGGCACTCGAGCATGCGAGCCGTTCGACCAGCGTATTTATCTCCCTGACCCCCGAGCGCGCCCGCCGCGAAGCCGAAGCGTCTGCCGCGCGCTGGCGTGCCGGGCAACCGTTGAGCGTATTCGACGGCGTGCCCCTGGCCTGGAAGGACCTGTACGACGTAGCCGGCAGCATCACCACCGCCGGTGCCGCCTACCGTCGCAACGCGCCCGCGGCCTTGCTCGATGCGCCAACCGTGGGCCTGCTGTGCCGCGCCGGGATGGTCAGCGTCGGCAAGACCAACCTCAGCGAGCTGGCGTACTCGGGCCTGGGCCTGAACCCGCATTTCGGCACGCCGCATAACCCCCACGGCACAGATCAGCCGCGCATCCCTGGTGGCTCATCGTCCGGTTCGGCGGTGGCGGTTGCCGCCGGTATTGTGCCGATTGCCATGGGTACCGACACCGCCGGGTCCATCCGCATACCGGCCGCGCTCAACGGCCTGGTCGGCTATCGCAGCAGCAGCCGACGCTACAGCCGCGACGCAGTGTTCCCGCTGGCACACACCCTCGACAGCCTCGGCCCGCTGACCCGCAGCGTGCGCGATGCATTGGCCATCGACGACCTGCTCCACGGCCGCACGCAAAGCCACAGCGCCCGCAGCCTCAAGGGCCAGCGTTTTGTGCTGGAGCAGGGCACGCTGGAAGACATCGACCCCGCCGTACGCAATAACCTGCTGCGCGCCGTAGAACAGCTGAAGGCCGCAGGCGCGTTGATCGAAGAACGTGAAAGCCGTGGATTCCAGGCCACCCTGGACCTGATCAAACACCACGGCTGGCTCGGCTCCTTCGAAGCCTTCGCCCTGCACCAAGCCTTGCTCGACAGCCCCGATGCGCAACAACTCGACCCACGCGTGCGCCGCCGTCTCGAAGCCGCGCGCGCATTGCCGGCCAGCCAACTGATCCACCTGACCGACGCACGCCTGCGCCTGCAGCAACAGCTGATCGACGACCTCGACGGCGCAATCCTGATCACCCCGACAGTCGCCCACGTCGCCCCGGCGCTGGCACCGCTGGAAGCCGACGACGACCTCTTCGTTAAAACCAACCTCGCCACCCTGCGCCTGACCATGCCCGGCAGTTTGCTCGACATGCCGGGCGTCAGCCTGCCCAGCGGCCGCGATGCCCAGGGGCTGCCCACCGGGCTGCTGCTCAGCGCCCCGACGGGAGAAGACGCACGCCTGTTGCGCGCGGCCCTGTCCGTCGAATCCGTACTTAACGTTTAAGGAGACACACCATGGCTAAAGACATCCTTTGTGCATTTGGCGTCGACGTTGACGCCGTCGCCGGCTGGCTCGGCTCCTACGGCGGCGAAGATTCGCCCGATGACATCTCCCGTGGCCTGTTCGCCGGCGAAATCGGCGCGCCGCGCCTGCTCAAGCTGTTCGAGCGCTACGGCCTGCGCACCACCTGGTTTATCCCCGGCCACTCGATGGAAACCTTTCCCGAGCAGATGAAGGCGGTGGCCGACGCCGGCCACGAAATCGGCGTGCATGGCTACAGCCATGAAAACCCGATTGCGATGACGGCCGAGCAGGAAGAAATCGTGCTGGATAAGTCCATCGAGCTGATCACCCAGGTCACCGGCAAACGCCCGACGGGTTACGTCGCGCCGTGGTGGGAATTCAGCAAGGTCACCAACGAGTTACTGCTGAAAAAAGGCATCAAGTACGACCACAGCCTGATGCACAACGACTTCCACCCCTACTACGTACGCAAGGGCGACAGCTGGACCAAGATCGACTACAGCCAGCACCCCGACACCTGGATGAAACCGCTGGTGCGCGGCGAAGAAACCGACCTGGTAGAGATCCCGGCCAACTGGTACCTGGACGACCTGCCGCCGATGATGTTCATCAAAAAGGCCCCCAACAGCCACGGCTTCGTCAACCCGCGTCACCTCGAAGAAATGTGGCGCGACCAGTTCGACTGGGTCTACCGCGAACACGAACACGCGGTGTTCACCATGACCATCCACCCCGACGTCTCCGGCCGTCCGCAAGTGCTGCTGATGCTTGAACGCCTGATCGAACACATCCAGAGCCATGCCGGCGTGCGCTTCGTCACCTTCGACGAAATCGCCGACGACTTTATCCGCCGCCAACCGCGTACCTGACTCCCAACCCCTCCGAGGCGCGATTTATGTCCATCTACAACAAGCTTGACCTGACTGGCTGGAAACCCCGGCAACTGACGTCCCAGGAAGTGCGCTTTGCCACCTGGATCGCGTTTTTCGCCTGGGTGTTTGCGGTGTATGACTTCATCCTGTTCGGCACCTTGCTGCCGGAGATCGGCCGGCACTTTGGCTGGGGTGAAGTGGAGCAAGCTGAAATCGCGACCTGGGTGGCGGTGGGCACCGCCGTGGTCGCCCTGGCCATCGGCCCGATTGTCGACAAGCTGGGGCGCCGCAAAGGCATTATTTTCACCGTGGCCGGCTCCGCACTGTGTTCGGCGCTGACCGCGATTGGCGGGGCGTGGGGCAAGTCGCCGTTGATTCTGATCCGTTCGTTGGGCGGCCTGGGGTATGCCGAGGAAACTGTCAACGCCACGTACCTGACCGAGCTGTACGGTGCGTCGGAAGACCCGCGCCTGACCAAGCGTCGCGGCTTTATCTACAGCCTGGTGCAAGGCGGTTGGCCGGTCGGTGCGCTGATCGCCGCCGGTTTGACCGCACTGCTGTTGCCGGTCATCGGCTGGCAGGGCTGCTTTATCTTCGCCGCGATCCCGGCGGTGGTGATCGCGATCATGGCGCGCAAGCTCAAGGAGAGCCCGCAGTTCCAGATCCACCAACGCATCAGCCAGCTGCGTAAAAGCGGCGCGGTGAAAGAAGCGCAGAACGTCGCCGTAACTTACGGCGTGGACTACGACGAACACAGCAAGGCCGGCCTCAAAGCCGCGTTCCGTGGCCCGGCGCGCCGCGCGACACTGGTGATCGGCGCTGCGCTGTTGCTCAACTGGGCGGCGATCCAGGTGTTCAGTGTGTTGGGCACTTCGGTGATCGTCAGCGTGCACCACATCTCGTTCGAGAACTCGCTGATCATCCTCGTGCTGTCGAACCTGGTGGGCTACTGCGGTTACCTCAGCCACGGCTGGATGGGCGACAAGATCGGCCGCCGCAATGTCATTGGCCTGGGCTGGATGCTCGGCGGGCTGTCGTTTGCCGGGATGCTGTTTGGTCCGAGCAATATGGCGATGGTGGTCGGGCTGTATAGCCTGGGCCTGTTCTTCCTGATCGGGCCTTACTCGGCGGCGCTGTTTTTTATCAGTGAAAGTTTCCCGACCAGCATCCGTGCCACCGGCGGCGCGATCATCCATGCCATGGGCCCGATTGGCGCAGTGGTCGCAGGTTTCGGCGCTACCCAGGTGTTGTCCGCCGGCAGCGACTGGCAGACCGCCGCGCTGTGGTTTGGCGCCGTGCCGTGCTTCTTGTCCGGGATGCTGATGTTTGCCGCCCGCCATGTGCGCCCGGAAACCGTTCAGTAAGGAGTTATCGATGAGCCGTAAAGTTGCCTTGATTACCGGTGCCGCCAGCGGCATCGGCCAAGCCCTCGCCGTGGCGTACGCGCGCGTCGGCGTGGCGGTGGTCGGCGGGTATTACCCGGCCGATCCCCATGACCCGCACACCACCGTAGCGTTGGTGGAAGAGGCGGGCGGCGAGTGCCTGATGTTGCCGCTGGACGTGGGCGACACCGACTCGGTAGACGCGCTGGCCGCCCAGGCCGTGGCGCATTTTGGCCGCCTCGATTACGCGGTGGCCAACGCCGGTTTGCTGCGCCGCGCGCCCTTGCTGGACATGACCGACGCGCTGTGGAACGAGATGCTCAATGTCGACCTCACGGGGGTGATGCGCACCTTCCGTGCGGCGGCGCGGCATATGGGCGAGGGCGGCGCGCTGGTGGCGATTTCATCGATTGCCGGCGGCGTCTATGGCTGGCAGGAACACAGCCATTACGCGGCGGCCAAGGCCGGCGTGCCGGGGTTGTGCCGGTCGCTGGCGGTGGAGTTGGCGGCCAAGGGCATTCGCTGCAATGCGGTGATTCCGGGGTTGATCGAGACGCCGCAGTCGCTGGATGCGAAGAACTCGCTGGGGCCGGAAGGCCTGGCCAAGGCCGCGCGCGCGATTCCGCTGGGGCGGGTAGGGCGCGCGGATGAAGTGGCGTCGCTGGTGCAGTTTTTGACTAGTGAAGCGTCGAGCTATCTGACTGGCCAAAGCATCATCATCGACGGCGGCTTAACTGTGCGCTGGCCCGACTAACGGGTGTACATCAATCCAAATGTGGGAGGGGGCTTGCCCCCTCCCACATTGGACCTGTGTTTGGCTTTGGAGAATTTACATGCCTCAACTGACTAACCGCCGTGCCGTCATCACCGGCGCCGGCAGCGGCATCGGTGCCGCCATCGCCTGTGCCTACGCCGCCGAGGGCGCACGCCTGCTGCTCGCCGACCGCAACGCTGCGAGCCTCGCCGAAACCGCAATCACCTGCCGCAACCTCGGCGCCGAGGTGTTCGAATGCCTGGCCGATGTCGGCACGGTCGAAGGCGCCCAGGCCAGTGTCGACCGTTGCGTCGAGCACTTCGGCGGCATCGATATCCTGGTCAACAACGCCGGCATGCTCACCCAGGCGCGTTGCGTCGACCTGTCCATCGAGATGTGGAACGACATGCTGCGCGTCGACCTCACCAGTGTGTTTGTCGCCAGCCAGCGTGCCTTGCCGCACATGCTCGCGCAGCGCTGGGGGCGGATCATCAACGTCGCCTCGCAACTGGGTATCAAGGGCGGCGCCGAACTGACCCACTACGCCGCCGCCAAGGCCGGGGTGATCGGCTTTACCAAATCCCTCGCGCTGGAAGTGGCCAAGGACAATGTGCTGGTCAACGCCATCGCCCCCGGCCCGATCGAGACGCCATTGGTGGGCGGCATCAGCGACGAATGGAAACGCGCCAAGGCCAAGGAGCTGCCCCTGGGCCGCTTCGGCCTGGCGGACGAAGTGGCGCCCACCGCCGTGCTGCTCGCCAGCGAGCCGGGCGGTAATCTGTTCGTTGGCCAGACCCTCGGCCCGAACTCCGGCGATGTCATGCCATGAGTAAGGTGTAGCCATGTGCGGACTCTGCGGATTGCTCGGCGAAGACCTGCACTGGAGCGATCCCCTGGGCGATGAGCTGCCCAGGCGCCGCGAGCGTTTGCGCCGCATCGCCGCGATCAACCAGGTGCTGGCGGTGTTCCGGCTCAAGGTCGAAGACTTCCAGGGCGCCTCGTATTTGCTGCTCGGCGCCACCGGCAAGCAGGCACTGGCCAGCGGGCTGGATCAACTCTGGCAGGCAGCCGAAACCATGCTCGGCCGCCCGTTGGATCCTCTCGATCCGCAACTGCTGGATCACTTGGAGTCAGCCTTATGAGCATCGCCCTGAATGTCATCACCGGCTTCCTCGGCAGCGGCAAAACCACTTTGCTCAAGCGTCTGCTGCAAGGTGAAAGCCTGGGCGACACGGCGCTGCTGATCAACGAGTTCGGCGATGTCGGCATCGACCATCTGCTGGTCGAAGAGGTGGCGCCGAACACCGTGCTGCTGCCCAGCGGCTGCATCTGCTGCTCGATCCGTGGCGAGCTGAAAGACGCGCTGCTCGGCCTGCTGCAACGCCGCGAGCGCGGTGAAATCCCCGCGTTCAAGCGGGTGATCCTCGAGACTACCGGCCTCGCCGACCCGGCGCCGATCCTCGCGACCTTGAACAACGACGTGCAACTGCGTGGGCGTTTCCATATCGGCCTGGTCATCACCCTGGTCGACGCCAGCCACGCCACGCTGCAAGAACGCCTGCACCCGGAATGGCTGGCGCAGGTGGCGGCGGCGGATCGCCTGCTGCTGAGCAAGACCGACCTCGAAGGCGAGTGCACTGAGTTGCGCGCCCACCTGCACGCGCTGAACACCGGTACGCCGATCCTCAATACCCAGGACATCCACAGCGGCGACCAACTGCTGCTCGGCGAAGGCTTGCGCAGCGCCGAGCCCGCGGTGGAAGTCAGCCGCTGGCAACTGCACCAGGCCACCAGCGTCACCCATGGCGCGGCGCAGGTGTGCAGCCTGACGTTCGACCAGCCGCTGGACTGGGTGGGGTTCGGGGTGTGGTTGTCGATGCTGTTAAGATGCCACGGCGAACGAATCCTCCGCGTCAAAGGGCTGCTCAACGTGAACGCCAGTAACGCCCCCATCGTCATTCATGGCGTGCAGCATTGCCTGCATGCCCCGGTGCACTTGCCTGCGTGGCCGGGCACAGACCGTCAATCGCGCCTGGTATTTATCCTGCGCGGCCTCGACCCCGTGCTGCTGCGGCGCTCCTTTGACGTGTTCTCGCGGCGGTTCGCGGCATGATCACACTGCGCGTCCTCGGTACCTCGGTGACCTTGCTGGAATGCTTGCGCGTGCGCGCCGAACAGGAGCTGGGCATTCGCCTGGTGTACCAGGTGCATGACGTCGAACAGGCCCAGCGCATCGCGGTGATGCAGCCCGACAGCTACGACCTGTATGACCAGTGGTTCCACAACGTCGACTTCGTGTGGCCGGCGCGGGCGATCCAGCCCATCGACACGCGGCGCATTGCGCTGTGGCACGAGATCAATGACCTGCCCAAGCGTGGGCGCCTGTCGCCCGATGACCGCCTGGGCAGCGGCAGCGTGCCCAGCGAGCGGCTGTTCGTGCAGCACGATGGCAGCCTCGGCAGCACCGTGACCGAGCGCATCAGCATGCTGCCCCTGACCCACAACGCCGACAGCTTCGCTTACCGCCCCGAGCGTTTGCCGGAGGGCTTTTGCCACGGCAATGAAAGCTGGGGCTGGCTGCTCGACCCCGCCTGGCGTGCGCGCACGGCGCTGCAAAGCGACGCGGCCATCGGCGCCCTGGATGCGGCGTTGGCGGTGCAGGGGGCGGGGTTGGCCAGCTTCAGGGACATCGGCAATATGAGCATCGAGGAGATCGATGTGCTCGCCGACATTCTGGTGCGCAAGCAGAAGGAAGGGCACTTTGCGGCGTTCTGGTCGGATGACGAGGAGGCTGCGCAACTGATGCTCAGCCCGAGCATTGATATTCAGAGTTTGTGGTCGCCGACCTTGATGCGCTTGCATCGGGCGGGGGTGAAGTATCGGTTGGCGGTGCCGCGCGAGGGGTATCGGGCCTGGTTTGGTGGGTTGTCGTTGTCGCGGCATGCCCGGGGGCTGGTGCTGGATGCGGCGTATGCGTACTTGAATTGGTGGCTGTCGGGCTGGCCTGGGGCGGTGATGGCGCGGCAGGGGTACTACATCGGTAATCCGGCGCGCAGTCGCGATCACTTGAGCAGCGCCGAGTGGGATTACTGGTATGCCGGGAAGGCGGCTCGGGAGGAGTTGTTGGGGAGTGATGGGTTGCCGCTGATTGATGTGGGTGAAGTGCGGGATGGGGGGTCGTATGAGCAGCGGATGGGGCATATTGCGGTGTGGAATTCGGTGATGGATGAGCACAATTATCTGGTGCGCAGGTGGGGGGATTTTATGCGGGCTCGTTGTGTTTGATTGGTTGAGTACCTATCCGTTGCTGCGGTAACGGCGGCTTAGGGTTCCGCTCTTACAGCGGCTCACTTTTGGAAGGACCCAAAAGTAAGCAAAAGGTCCTCGCCCCACCACTCGGTGCCTCGCCTAGGCTCGGCATGCCCGTAATCCGACAGTGATGTGGGGGGCC
>NZ_CEEDDZ010000027.1:0-77195 GCF_979253585.1 Pseudomonas sp. AC463
TAGGCGCCCCGTTAAACACGCTGGCCGAACGCAGGCTTGAATCCGTGGGTAACCCGGCAGGACGCCGGGTTAGCCGCACTGGGCCAAGGATGGCCCATTGCGGCGGCCCACGGATTCAAGCCGGAGAGAGGGCACACCGAGCCTAGGCGAGGTGCCGAGTGTAGGGGCAAGAGCCCTTTGGTTACTTTGGGGCTCTTTTCCAAAGTGACCCGCCGTAAGGGCGGAACCATAATCCGCCGTTACCTAAACAACGGATATGTACACCGACAAACCGCCATCGCAGGCAAGCCCCCTCCCACATTTTTGTTTCAGCGGCGCGCTTCAGGCGCCTTACGCACCGGAAACGGAAAGTAGAAAAACCGCAAAACCGCCACCCGCTTGATCACTTCCCCGATCAACAGCGGCACCACCACCGCCACCACAAAACCAACGCACGCCGCGACAAACGCGTGCAGCCCCAGGCGTTCCATCAGGTCAAAGGTCTTGTGCTGGATCTCACCGTGAAAGATCAACAGGATCAACGTCGACTGGCCGATGTAGGTCATCGCCCGGGTCACCAGCGCCGACACCATCAGCACCCGCGCCAAAGCCCAGCACGCGTACACGCCGATCACCGCCAACAGGCTGGTCCACAACCAGTGGTCATAGCGGCGTTGGGCCAGGTCCATGGTATCGCCCCGGTAGAGGAACACAGCGGCGAACAGCACCACGGCAACCAGCAGGGTCAGCCACGAGCCCGCATGGGTGCGCAGCCAGTCGCGCAGCAGGTAGCCGTAGATAAAGCAGGTGCTGCTGATCAAGGTGATATCCAGGCTGAACGGCAAGCCCGGCAGCACCCACGTGTGTTCGCTAAACGTCACCGGCAATTGCCAGAACCACGGCAGCATCCAGATGCCGAGCAGCAGCGGCACCAGCATCACCCCGCAGCTCACCGGCAGCGACAGGCGCTGGATCAGCCGCAGCACCACCCAGCTGAACAGGATCGCCACCCAGAAGTGCGGCAGAAACCACATCGCCTGCCACGGGATGGTGTCCACCGAGGCATACAGCACGCCGCCGATATCCGGCAGCAGCGGCTGGCCACGCAGCACGGCGCGCACGGTGACGTACAGCAGCATGGTGAAGAAAAACGGCTTGAGCAGGCCATCGGCCTTGCGCACCGCCATTTCCACAAACGGCTGCTCGGGCTTGAAGAACACCCCGGACAGGAAGAAAAACAGCGGCAAAATAAACGACGCCAGAATCGGGTACATCAGGTCCGGGGAGGTGGCGACGAACCAGCTGTGTGCGTACACGATCACCAGGATGCCGATGCCCTTGGCGATGTCCATTTGAATCCAACGATGCTTCATCCACGTTTCCCCAACCGATCATTCATGCCTTGCGCCACGGCTTGAGCCACAGCCCCATCGCGAGCAACACCACGGCGCCGGCCAGGGTGCTCAGCCCCAGTTGCAGCCACACGCCGTCAATCCGAAACAGCAGCAGCGCGGCCAGGCTCATCACGCCCGCGCTGATTACCCAATGTCGGGCCCAGGGCAGGGCATCGAGCAGACTCTGGCGTTGCATCAGCAGCAGGGCGGTGCAGAGCACTCCAGCCAGCGCGGCCAAGGGGATACCGGCCAGGCCGAACACGAAGGGCAGGGCGCCGAGCAGCAGCACGTTGACCAGGCTGCCGAGCAGCTCGCAGCGCAACGGCTGGCGCGTGTCGCCGGCGGCGTAGGCGTAACGCGCGAGCAAGGCGTTCCAGGCGCCAAACACCAGCGGCACGGCGAACCACGCCAACAACAGCGGCAGCGGCGAATCCGCCGATTGCTTGGGCAACAGCAGCGCCACCAGGCTCGGCGCCGCCGCTACCAGGCCGACGCCGGCGGGCAGGGTCAGCAGGCTGGCGGTTTCCAGGCCGCGCTTGAGCAGGGCCTGGCGCGCGTCGCCCTGGCGCCGGCTCATCATGCCCAGCAGCACCTGGTTGAGGCTCATCAGTGCAATCAGCGGCAGGTTCATCAGCTTGCGCGCCAGGTTCACCCAGGTCACCGCGCCTTCGCCCAGCAGCGACGCCACCAGCCGTTCGATCAACGCCAGGCCCTGGCTGGCGCCATTGCTTATCAACAAGGGACCGATGCGCTGGCCCAGCTCGCGCAACGGCGCAAAGGTCAGTTGCCAGCGCCACGGCCGCCAGCCCTGGCGCCAGATCGACGGCAGCAGCGCCAATGGCATCAACAGGCTGCCGGCCAGGCAGGCCAAGGCCAGCGCGTGTGGTTGGGTCGCGGTGCCGGCCAGCGCCAGGTAGGTGACCGGCGGCAGGTTGAACAGCAACGAGCCCAGCCCGGCCAGCACAAAACGTTCGCTGGCTTGCAAGGGAATGCTGAACAGCGCGTGCAGGATCAAGCCCGGCACGCACCAGGCGACAATCTGCAAATTGCTCCCGGCCAAGGCGGTGGCGCTGGCGGCCAGCCCTGGCCCGAGCAGTTGCACCAGCCACGGCGCCAACAGCGTCAGCAGCAGGCTGGTGACCAGCGCAATCAGCATCAACGCCGGGAACAGCACTGCCAGCCAGTCCAGGCGCTCGCCGTCCTTGCGCGCCAGGTACAGCGGCAGCGCGGCGGCGCTCAATACCCCACCGGCCAGCGACATGCGCAACGCCTCGGGTAAAAACAGCGCGATCAGGAACGCATCACTGCGCTCCCCCGCGCCCCAGGCCGCCACCAGCAGCCATTCGCGGGCGAAGCCCAGGCACAGGCCCAGCAGGGTTGCCACGGTCAGCCAGGCGGCAGAGCCCAGCATCAGGGTTGCGCGCCATCAAGCAGCGGTCCGCGCGACGCCACGGCCTTGACCTGCCCCAGCCGCGCCGGAAACAAGCGGCGCGCCTCCAGCACATTGATGCCCACCATCAGCCAGAACAGCGCGACCATCACCACCGCAAAGCTGAAGTAGTGGTCAAACAAACCGCTGACCAGCGCCGACAGAATCCCGCCGGTCGTGCCCAGCCACAGGGCGTTGTCCTTGGTCAGGCGGATCGGGCCTTTTTCCGGGCGCGCCTCACGCCACCAACGCACGGTCACGGCCACAAAAAACAGCATGCCGACGATGCCGATCTTGTAGATGTAGTTCAGCCACAGGTTGGAAATCCCCAGCAAATCCGTGCCCGGCACCGGCGGGTCGACCTTGAAGCCGATGCCGAACGGGTAGGCCGCCACGGCTTGGGGGAACATGCGGTATTCGTCGAAACGCACTTCGGTACTGGCGTTGCTCGAGGAGAAAATCGTCGCCAAGCGCTCCTGCAACGGTGGGTAGGCGATCACCAGCGCCACGGTCAGCGCCGCGCCGATCATCAACAGGCGCCCGGTGTACGGCACGCGGCGCGTCGCCATCCACACCAGCACCAGCGCCAGGCTGACCATCGCTCCGCGGCTACTGGCCAACAGCAAGGCCGCCGCCCCCAGGCAGGCAACGCCGAGGCCGAGTGCGCGCTTCCAGCCTTGCTCGGTCATGCCGAAGCAGAACGCCAGCGGCAGCAGCAACGCCATGATCCCGCCGATGGCATTCGGGTGGGTCCACGGCGAGCCCATACGCGACGACATCGCCTCGAGGCCGAATTTGAGCATGTCGAAGTTGGCGTAGTTGAACAGCGCCAGGATCGGCGCAATCCCGGCCCCGGAGCGCGTACGCACAAACACCCCGATCGACAGCACCAGCATCGCCAGGGTGCCCAGCAGCAGGGCGATCACCAGGTGTTCGCGGTGCTTGTGGTCCACCAGCAATTTGGCGGCGATAAATACTCCGGACAGGTTCAGCAGCCAGCGCAGCCAGTTGGCCACGCCGCTGGTGTCGGCGTGAATCGTGACCTGGCCGACAATGAACGGGAACACGCTGAACAGCATCAGCCACAACAGCATCTGGTCGGTGGGCCGGCGCGTCAGGCTCGGTGCCATGGGCAGGCGCACGAGGAAGCTCTGCCACAGGATCGCGCCCCAGGTCAGCGCCAGGATCGCCTCGCTGACCGTACTGCGGATGCCCAGGTTGACCGTGGAAAACGGCATGAACGTCGCCACAAAGGCAAACAGCAACAGGCCCCAGAACGGAAAGCGCAGGATGGTTACCGCCCCCGCCAGGCCGACCACGGCCACGAACGCCTTGGCCGGTGACAGCAACAGGGCCACCGCGCCAAACAGCAGGCCAAAGAGGATCGCGACGAGGCTTGTCAGGTTCACTCTCACGTAAGTTCCTCGATCAGTTCGGCCAGGCGCCGGCGGTAGGCGAGGTGGTTGAAACGCGCGGCCCATTGGCGGCGTTGCTCGGGTGTGTCTTCATCGGGTTGCCCACCCAGGCTGAGCATCAGCTGCACCAGCTCCGGGCCATCGGTGGGCGAAAAACGCGGCGCCGACGGCGGGGTGATTTCATCCAGCGAGGTACCACTGGCCACCGCCACCGGCGTGCCGACGCTCAGCGCTTCAATCACCGGCAGACCAAACCCTTCTGCATAGGACGGCTGCCACAGGCGCGAGGCGTTGCGGTACAGCGCGTGCAATTCGGCATCCGACACGCCGCTCAACGCGCGAATCCCCGACAGGCTGCGCTGGGCTTCGGGCAGGTGCTCCAGGCTGCCCACCAGCACCAGTTCCGGCACCTGGGGTGATTGGCGCCGCGCCTGCTGCCAGGCGTCCACCAGAAATGGCACGTTCTTGCGCAGCTCGCGCGTGCCCACCAGCAGCCAATACCGCTCGGGCAATTGGCGCGCGGACAGGTCGGCGGCCAACTCGGCAAAGCCATCGACCTGGTTAGGCAGCACACGAATCTTGCCCGCCGCCTTGGGAAACAGCCGCGCGGTTTCATCGGCGCTGTACTGCGACGGCGTCCACACACGGTCGGCGCTGTGCACCGCGTGGGCAATCGACAGCCGATCACTGGTCTTGTAGATAAGCGCCTTGAGGCGGTTGGCGTGGTAGTTGTTCAAGGTGATCTGGAACAGGTCATGCAGCAGCACCACGGTGCGCAAACCCTTGGGTTTGGGCGGCAACGGCAAACCCATGTTGAAGGTGCTGATGTACAGATCGATGTGCTGCTCACGCAACGCGCGCGGCAAAAAACCGGCCTCGAAGCGCAGGCGATTCTGCGGCTGGTGCATGGCGGTCTTCGCGCAACCCCAGTCCGGGCAGTGGGCCTGCAAGCGGGTTTCATCGCCCAGGGGCGCCACGGTAAAACGCTCAAGCTCGATGCCCGGCAAGGTCTGCAGGGCGCTTTCCAGCGCGTACACCTGGCGGCTGATGCCCGATTGCGGCGAGGTGCCGACGGTGCGGTAATCCAGGCCTATACGCATGCAGGCTCCTTTTGATTGTGCGGCGCGAGGCTCGCGTACACCTGCTCCAGCTGGCCGGCGGCGACGCTCCAGTCATGGGCTCGGCGTACATAGGCGCGACCGGCTTCGCCCATGGGCGCGGCGGCGTCGGGGAACTGCAGCAGGCGCACCACGGCGTCGGCCAGGTGCGTAGCGGTCTGGCCGCCAAGGTAGTCGAGGCCTTCCACCAGGTCCAGCCCCGACACGCCTTGCGCGGTGCTCGCCAGCGGCAGGCCGGCGGCCAGCGCTTCGAGGACCTTGAGCTTGGAGCCGCCGCCATGGCGCAACGGCGCCAGGAACACTGAACTGCTTGATTGCAGTTCCAGCAGGTCGGGCACAAAACCTTGCCATTCGATGCGCGGGTCCGGCCAGCGTTCGCGCCAGCTGGCAGGCATGCCGAACCCGCACACGCTCATGCGCGCCTGCGGGCAGCGCGCCCAGACCTTGGGCAGGATCTCATCCAGGGCCCACTCGATGGCGTCCACGTTCGGCGCGTATTCATAGTTGCCGAGGAACAGTACGCGGCGTGTCGACGGGTCGGGGCGAGCGTTGGCGAAGTGGTCGCAGTCCACGCCATTGACCACCACCGGCACCGGCTTGCCGGCGATTTTCGCCAGCACCTGGGCGTCGCTTTCGGTCACTGCCAACACCCGCGCGGCCTGGCGCATCACCCGACGTTCCCAACGCGCGTAGCGCCATTGGTCGTAGCGAATAAACGGCAGCGACCAGCCCGGCAGGCGGTCGTAGGTGGCGGCGCCGAGGGCCGATTCCACATTGTGTTCGGTCAGCACAAACGGCTGGGACTTACGCGCAAGCGCTTCTTCGTATGGCTGGAAACTGTAGCTGTGCTCGATCTGCACCACGTCCCAATGCTCACCCAGCAACCAGTTGAAGGTGTCCTGCAACTCGCCCGACAGGCCGTTCACACTCGCCAGCAGCGGGTAGGGCGCAAACAGCCCGGCCACCAGGGTCGTGACACTGCGCAGCGGGCGGCGCGGCAGGATGATTACCTGTTCGACCAGCGCCTCCAACACCTGGCGGTCGGTGAGCGACACGGGGTGCTTGTCATGCAGCAGCAAGGTGATCCGATGCCCACGCGCGGCGAGGCTGCGCAGCAGGTGGAACTGGCGCGTCTTGCCGCCGCTGGTGGCGGGCCAGGGCGAGTAGGGCAGGATCCATAAAATGCGCATGGCAGGCCTCAGTCCCATAACAGAATTTGCAGGTTCGGCTTGACCGTGACGGTCAGGCCGTTGGTGCCGCTCACCGGGGTTTGCGTGCCGCGCAGCGGGTCGTACAGGGTCGCGTTGGCCAGGTTCGGCAAGTGTGCGTTGCCGCCTTCGGCCGACCAGAAGAACCACAGCTTGTGCCCGTCGGCGCGGGTCCAGCCGATGCTGAACAGGCCGTCGGGCAATTGGTCGGCCACGGGTGGGTCGCCGGGGGTGAGCTGCGGGCCGCTGATGTCGAGGAAGTTTTTCAGCGCGGTGTAGGCCGGCTTGGGGTTGGCGTCGATATCCAGCAGGCCATAAAACTGGTCGCGCACGCTGGCGCGCTGGTCGAGGTCGCTGAGGGTGAACAGGAAGATCCGGTCAAAATCCATCGCACTCATCAGCGCCACGCGACGCAGGATGTAATCGGCCTGGCCTTGCTGGGTGATGATGTCCTGGGCGTCTTTGGGCCCGGGGTAGGTCGACCAGCCCCACTCGGTGCTCCACAGGGTTTGCACGCCGCCGTTGCGCAGGGCCAGGTTGAGCGCGTTGGTCTTGATGACAAAGTCCAGGTTGGCCGGGTCATTGCCTTCGGGCAGTTGGGTGTAAGGGTGATAGGAAATCACCGTGTTCAGGCTGGCCACGCCGAGTGCGCCGAGGGCGTCGAACATGGTCTGGCCGTTGGGCATTTCGCTGAAGAACGCCATGCCGGCGGCCACCACCGGCTTGCTCGGGGCCACACCCCGCAAGGCTGCGGCGCTGGCGGTGAGCAGCGCGGCAAAGCCGGCCGGGTCGGCCACCGGGCGCCAGAAGCCGAGCAGGTTAGGCTCGTTCCATACCTGCCAGGCGTCGACGCTGGGGTAACGCTGGGCCAGCAGCGCCATGCGCGTGGCAAATACGTTCGGGTCCTTGGGCGGGTACTGGTCCTGGTAGGGCGCACCGACCGGCGCGGTGGTGGCGAACGGCGCCGAGCCCACCAGGTAGAACACCGACTTGAGCTGGTTGCTTTGCAGGTTGCCGACCAGTTGATCCAGCGTGGCGACCTGGTACTGGTTCTCCACCGGCTCGAGTTGATCCCAGTGCAAATCCAGGCGCACCCACTCCAGGCCCAGGGCCTTGAGGCGGTCGATCTGCATCTGGTAACGCGCCGGGCTGAACCACAGGAACTGCGCGTTCACCCCCAGGAAATCCTTCCACACCACCACCTTGCTGCCCTTGAGCACGTGGTTCTCGGCGTCGGCCTGGCGCCCCCAGATAAAGGCGCTCAGGCCGATTACAGCGACCACCGCCAGGGTGGCCAGGTAGGTGCGTTTACGCGCCATGGCGGGCTCCGGCGATGGTTTCGGCAAACAGGTCGGCGAACTTCTGTGCGGTCAGCGGCCACAGGCGTTCGCGGCCGATTTCGCCGGCGCGTTCGGCCCAGTCGCGGGCCAGCAACGGGTTACGCGCCAGGCGCAGCAGCTGTGCGCTGAGCGCGGCCACATCGCCTTCGGGGTAGATGGCGCCGTTGCCGCTGGCGACTTCCTCGGCAAACGCGCGCGCATCCGAGGTGATCGCCCCGCGCCCGCACGCCGCGGCCCAGGACAGCGCGCCACTGGTGCCACGCTGGCGGCCGAGCAGGCCGAGTTTTTTCGATTCGCGGTAGGGCAGCACCATCACATGGTGGGCCTGGATGGTCTGGGCGATTTCGTCGGCGGGCAGGTTCAGGCGCCAGTCGATGGAATCGGTCAGGCCGAGTTCGGCGATCTGGCTCTTCAGCTGTTCCAGGTAGTTGCCGCCGGCGCCGAAGGCCATCTCGGCCGCGGTGCCGCCAGCCAGGGTCAGACGCACGCGGCCGCGCAATTCGGGGGCTTGGTTGAACACGTCCGCCAGGGCCTGTACCAGGTCTTCGATGCCTTTGCCGCGGTAGATAAACCCGAAGTACAGCAGGTGCAGGGTCTCCAGCGGCGGCAATGCTGCCGGCGGGATCGCCAGGTTGGCATGGTTGATCACTGCCACCTTGCCCGGTGGCAACTGCATGCGTTGGCTCAGGCACTCGGCGCCCAGGCGGGTGAGGGTGATCAGGCGGGTCAAACCGGCCGCCACCTGGCGTTCTTCACGCAGGGTCAACGGGTCGGCCAGCACCACAGCGGCCTGGGGCAGGGGGCTGGGCAAACGCTCCAGCAGGTTCAGCGGGAACGGCAACTGCTCACGCCGCCAGACGATGCGCTCCGGGTCGTGCACCGTGGCGGTCAGCGGCAGGTGCGAGTAGGCCTTGCGCAGCTCGCGCAGGGCCAGGAACTCGCCGAGGCGCCCGCCCCCCAGCTCGGCGTGTACCAGGTCCACGGTCTGCCAGTTGAAGGTCGCGACGGCCTGTTTGATCGCCGCACTGTTGCCCGGCACATCCGCCAGCGGCGTCAGCACCGTCACACCCAACTGCTCCAGCGCCGTGCGGAAATGGTTCGCGTAGTCGGCGATGCCGTTTTTCTCTGGCGGCAACGGCGCGAGCAGGGCGATACGCATCAGACTGCCCCTCGGTATTTGCCGATGGTCTGCAGCACTTTGCTCGGCACTTCAAACTTGCGACGGTTGATGATGATGCCGTCCACCTTGCCGAACGCGGTGTTGAGGATCGACAGCGCGTGTTCCACCACCGGCACAGTACTTTTGCGCGCTTCCACCACCAGCCCGATCAGGTCGGCGCGGCGCAGCGTGATGAACGCTTCGCGGTTGTCGAGCAACGCCGAGGCGTCGAGCAGCACCACTTCGCCCGGCGCGGCGGCTTCGAGCCCGCCGACCCGCACATTGATGCCGTTCTCGCGCAGCAACTGGCGCAGTTGTTCCACCACAAAGGTCACGCCTTCGCCATGCCGCGCCGAGGTCAGCCCCAGGGTCAGGCCCTGCTCGGCGATACGCGCGGGCTGCAACAGGCTGTACAGCCGGTAGATGCTTGCGTTGAAGGCGTTGGTGCTTTGCGCGGTGGTGGTGTCCAGCTCCGGCAGGGTGGTCCACAGCGGCAGGCCGAACTTGCGTTCCACCAGGCCGCCGTCGTGGATGCGCTGGTCGAGCAGGTAGCACAGGTAGATCACCAGCAGGCCGACGACGATCGCAAACGGGATCGCCAGCACCAGCATCACCAGGGTTTTCGGGAAGATGCGGCCGGGGTTCAGGGTGGCTTCTTCGATCACGGCGATGTTGCTGATCTGGCTGTTGTCCAGCTCACGGTCGATGCGCGATTTTTCCAGGTTGTCGACGTACAGCGCGTAGTTGCGCTCAGTGGTGTTCAGCTCGCGGGAGAGGCGCGCCAGTTCCGGTTCAATCTCAAGAGCCTCCTTGCGTTGGCCCTCCAGATTCACCAGTTGTTTCTGCTGCTCCACCAGTTGGGTACGCAGCGCCAGGTTGTTGCTCGACTCATCCAGCAGCACCCGCTGCAAGTGGATTTCCAGGGTGTTCGGCGCGCGGTTTTCCGAGGCCTGCACGGTGTTGCTCTCGCTGGCGACCATGCCCTGCATCGCGCGGATCGAGGCGTCCAGGGCTTTGACCGGCGGCGCGTTGTCGGTGTAGGTGCGCATCATGTCGGCTTTTTCCAGCAGCTTCTGGTTCAGCAGGCGACGCAAATCCTGCTGCTGCGGGTTGAGCGCGATCTGGCGAACCGTGGTGACTTCCTTGGGCTGGCCCTTGAGCTGGCTGCGGGTGCTCTGGATGGCGCTGTCGGACGAGGCGATCAGGCGCGTGGTGTTGAACACTTCGCCACGCAGCACGTTGATGCGCTCGGACAAGTCTTCCAGGCGGTCGGTGATGCTCGCCGCGCCAATCTGGTTGAGGTGCGTGAGGATCTGTTCCTTGTAGCTCTTGATCTCGGTGGCGCTGTTCGCCGCCTGGCCTTCATAGAAGGCGTACAGGCTCTTGCGCCCCAGGGCCTGGGTGCGTTCGTTGATGTAGGTTTCGACCCAATCCTTGACCACCGCCTGGGCGATTTCCGGGTCGCTCCAGGTAAAGCTGATGTCCATCACCGTGGAACCGGCGGCGTGGCTCACTTCAAAACTCTTCTCCAGGCCTGCGGCCAGGCGTTCCACCGGGGTGGTTTTTTCCACCACGCCGACGGTTTCCAGGACCACGCGCAGGCCATCGAACACCGCGCCGATGCCTTGCTTGACGTAGTGCTTGGTTTTCTTGATAAAACCTTCCGGCGGCGGCGCGTTGTTGATCACTTCCAGGTAGTGCTCGGCCACCGCACGCACGATCGGGCGCCCGGTCAGCAGGCGCTCTTCATCGACAATCGGGTCGCGCTGGGTGCTGGGCATCACCAGCGCCTGGCGGTTGCTGATCTCGATCGGCAGGGTCGAATCGCGCCCCGGTTTCACCAGCAGGCGCGCAGTGGATTCGTACTTGGCCGGCAGCAGGAATGCGCCCAGCAAGATGATCACCAGCGCGGCAATCGCTGCGAGTTTGAACTCGTGGCGGAAGATGAAGAACAGGCGAAGCAGATCACGAAAAGAACGGATCTCGATCATGGGATGTCGCTCCTTTAGTTATTGCCGCCGCTGGTGCGCGTGTAGTTGTAGCCAACCCCGATGGACTTGGTGAACGGGATCAGTTGGTTCATGTAGGTGTCCACTCCCTGGATGCGTTCGCCCACGTTGGATTTGGGCACGAACACCACATCACCGCGTTGCAGGCGCACGGGTTTGCGCCCGTTGGGGCCGGTCTTGAGCAACTGGCTGAAGTCCAGGAAGTAGGCGTGATAGGCGCCCTGGGCGTCTTCACGCAGCAGCGCGACCATGCTCGCGTCGCCCGCCGGGTTGACCCCGCCGGCACCGAGGATCGCCTGTTCCAGCGTGTTGGCCGTGGCGATCTGCACCGCCGTGGGGTTGTTCACCGCGCCGCCGACGATCACCGAATTTGCCGGTGCCTGGTTGATGTTCACCGTCACACGCGGCTCGCGGTAGGTCTGCGCGAGCTTGCCGGTCAGCTCGGTGGCGAGGTCCGAGGGCTGGCGCCCGGCCACCTGGATCGGGCCGAGGAACGGGTAGTTGATCTTGCCGTCGGTTTGCACCGTGTACAGCGTCAGCTCGTAGATGGTGCTGACGTTGAACGCCGACAGGGTCGGCATCTCGCCGGCGTCGCGCACAATACGCAACTGGTCGCCGACGCGGATGCGTTCGACCGCCGGCGGCAACTGGGCGAGCTGGTCGAGGGCGCGCTTGCCGTCTTCGACGGCCTGGCTGTCCGGTGACGCGATGCGTGCCGGGGTATTGCAGGCGGCCAGGGCCAGCATGGCCAGAGCGAGCACGGTTCTTTTCATCAAGGGGGACTTCCTGTGGGTCATGCTGCTCACCTCCAATAACCGGGAAACATGCTGATGCGCCGCTTGAGGGACAGCGGCAAACGACGCTCAAGATGGCCCAGCCGGTAGCCGAGCAATTTGAATGCACTGCGCACCAGCACTTCGGGCACGCGGTGCAGGGCACCGGCCTGGCGCAGGGCGGCGAGCTCGGCCAGCACATAGCGCTTGCCTTCGCCGCCGGCATCGCCAAACGCCTGGCGGATCCACGGTTCGCGGCCGTAGAACACGCCGATGTCGAAGTAGCGGTGAAACTCATCCATGAGTTTGTAATCGTGGGAGTGGTGCACCTGCGCCGTGGCGGCGTAGCGCACCTTGAAGCCACCGAGCAGCATGCGCGCGGCCACGTAGGCGTCTTCGCTGCCGATCACGTCGGCGGGGAAACCGCCCACCGCTTCCAGCGCACTGCGCCGGTACACCGAAAACGAGTCGGAGCTGAAGCAGGTCTTGATCCCCAGTTCAGGCGCATCCGCCAGGCTTTTGCTGCGGCTCTGCGCCGGGTAGTTGAAGTGCCGCGATTGCGCGCCCAGCACACCGGCGTCCGGGTGCGGCAGTTGGCGGCCGTAGGCCACGCCGTTGAGCGGGTCTTGCTGCAATTCATCGATCAGGTTGACGAAGGTGTCCGGGGTGGCGGGGATGGCGTCCTGAGTCATCACAATCAAAGCGTCGCCGCCCACTTGCTCGCTGGCCCAGCGCCGGGTGCCACCGTGGTTGAAGTCGCGGGCGTCGATCACTTCGACTCGCGCGCCGAACTCGCGAAAGCGCGCCACGGTGTCATCGCTGGAGGCGCTGTCGACCACCAGCATCTCGTCCGGTTGCAGGGTTTGCATCTGCAGCGCCGGCAGCAGGCGCGCCAGGTGGCTGGAGGCATTACGGGTCGGGATGATCAGGGACGTGCGCATATTATTGCTTCACATCGAGGGCGGGCGCGCGGCCGTAGATGTCGTCGAAGCGCACGATGTCGTCCTCGCCCAGGTACTCGCCGCTCTGCACCTCGATCATCACCAGGTCGATGATGCCGGGGTTGGTCAGGCGGTGTTTGTGCCCGGCCGGGATGTAGGTGGACTCGTTGGCGTTGATCAGAAATTCGCGTTCGCCATTGGTGATCTGCGCCGCGCCGCTGACCACCACCCAGTGTTCGCTGCGGTGGTGGTGCATCTGCAACGACAGCGACGCCTGGGGCTTGACCACGATGCGCTTGATCTTGAAGCGGCTGCTTTCCTCGAGCACGGTATAGGTGCCCCACGGCCGGGTGACGGTGCGGTGCAGGCTGTACGCCGGATGGTTCTGGCGCTTGAGTTCGGCGACGATGTAACGCACGTCCTGGCTGCGGTTGGCGTCGGCGATCAGCAGCGCGTCGGGGGTGTCGACGATGATCAGGTCGCGCACGCCCACCGCGCCCAATACGCGCTTGGGCGAGTCGATGTAGCAGTTGTGCACGTCATGCAAAATCGCCTCGCCATTGACCTGGTTGCCATGGGCATCGCTGGGGGTGAGTTGGCGCAGGGCTTCCCAGGAGCCGATGTCGCTCCAGCCGATGTCGCAGGGCACTACGGCGACTTGCGCGGATTTTTCCATCAGCGCCACGTCGATGGAAATGTCCGGCGCGCTGCCGAAGGCTTCTGGCTCCAGTTCACGCTGGCGCGAGGTTTTGTTCTGCAGGCTCTGGCTGTGTTCCAGCGCGGCGCGGGCAGCTGCCAGCACATCCGGGGCGTGGGCGCTGAGTTCGTCCACCAGGGTGCCGGCCTTGAAGCAGAACATGCCGGCGTTCCACAGGTGTTTGCCGCCGTCCAGGTAGCCCTGGGCGGTTGCCAGGTCGGGCTTCTCGACGAAGCGTTTGACCCGATTGCCATGGCTCAACGGCTCGCCTTGCTCGATATAGCCAAAGCCGGTTTCCGGGTGGTCGGGCTGGATGCCGAAGGTCACCAGGTAGCCGGCTTCGGCCAGCTCGCGGGCCTGGGTCACGGCCGCCGCGAACGCCACTTCATTGAGGATCAGGTGGTCGGCTGGCATCACCAGCAACTGCGCGTCGCCGCCAAAATGCTCCTGCACATGCAGCGCCGCCACGGCTATCGCCGCTGCGGTGTTGCGGCCAAAGGGCTCCAGCAACAGGTCCAGCGGCAGATGGGCCTTGTTGACCCCACGGTAGTCGTCCAGGGTGCGGAACAGCAGGTCGCGGTTGGTCACCGTCAACACGCTTTCCACGCCGGGCAGTTTGGCCGCGCGCTGGAAGGTCTTTTGCAGCAGGCTCTGGCCGTCGCGCATGCGCATGAACGGCTTGGGCATGTTCTGCCGGGACACCGGCCACAGCCGCGTGCCCGACCCACCGGAAATGATGCAGGGAATTAATCCGTTGAGGGTGTTCATCAATAGACTTCCTTGGTGGAAAGGACGGCGGGGACCGTCATGAAGACGATGTACAAGTCAAACCACACCGACCATTTGGAGATGTACTCGAGGTCGTATTCGACACGTTTCTGGATCTTGAACAGGGTGTCGGTTTCACCCCGGTAACCATTGATCTGCGCCCAGCCGGTGATGCCCGGCTTCACCCGGTGGCGCGAGCTGTATTCGCTCACTGCCACTTCGAAGGGAATGCCTGCGGCCTTGGTCGCCGTGGCATGCGGGCGCGGGCCGACCATCGACATGTTGCCCAGCAGCACGTTGAACAGCTGCGGCAGCTCGTCGATGCTGGTCTTGCGAATGATGCGGCCCACGCGGGTGATGCGCGGGTCTTTGCGGGTGGTTTGTTGTTCGGCGGTGAAATCGCTCTGGTCGGTGTACATCGAGCGAAACTTGAACACGCGGATTTCGTTGTCGTTGTAGCCGTAGCGGTTCTGGCGAAACAGGATCGGGCCCTTGGAGTCGAGCTTGATCGCAATCGCCGTGGCGACCATCACCGGCGCCAGGCACACCAGCGCCAGGCTGGCGAGCAGCAAATCCTCCAGGCGCTTGATCACCGGCGACCAGCCGCGCAATGGCAGTTGCGAGGTGTTGAACATCAGGATGCCGCCGACATCGGTGATCTTGCTGTGGCCGTAGCGCAGGGCGGCCATGTCGGGCACCAGCATCACGTTGACCGACATCTGCCGCAGGCGGTTGACCAGCCCGTGGATGCGCTGCTCGGCGGCCCACGGCAGGCAGATCATCACCTGGTTGACCTGCTGGCCGCGGATCAGCTTTTCCAGGTCGCGGGTGTTGCCCAGCAAGGGCAGGTTGCTCAGTTCCTTGGGGATACGCTCGGTGCGGTCGTCGATAAAACCAATCAGCCCGGAGCGAATATCGCCGTTGCGTTGCAGGTGGTCGGCGACGTGCACGGCGGTGTCGGTGAAGCCGAGGATCACCGTGCGCTGCAGGTATTTGCCGGCGCGCATCAGCTTGCGGTACAGGCGCAGCATCAGCAGGCGTTCGAGGCAGAACAGGGCCAGGCTGGCGAAGTACCAGACGAGCAGGTTACGTGGGGTCAATTGCGGGAAAAACTGCAGGATCTGGTACATGAACAGCAGGATGCAGAACGCCGCCGACCAGGCCTTGACCTTGGTTTTCAAGCGCAGGCGGTTGCTGAACAGCTCCTCGGAATAGATCCCCAGGGCCTGGAACAGAATGATGGTCAGCACCGCGAAAAATACCAGCAGCCCGATGAAGTGGGCGCGCAGCTCAGGGTCCAACGGGTCGATGAAAATCACCAGGACCAGAGGCGGCAGGATGGCAGAGAGGCCATGGATCAACTTGACGAAAACAACAAAGAACTCAACAAAACCGGCACGTGTTAAAAACAGGCTGTCGACGGACGACTTCTCTCGCATAAAACATTCCTCATTGCACTCCAGACTCTGCTGTTCGAGGATTTGTTCAATAAAGCAGTGGCTGCTTTAGAACGCGTGTCGAACTACGGCTACTCTGGGTAATACGCAACTATCAATCCAAATGCATAAACCAAACAAAGCTATGCAGTTGAAGGGAATCTGCGGGGTAGTGACTAAAGGAGTGTTCCCTTTTTGTGGTGGTCAATTAATTGACTATAGCGCGGAGGTGGCATGCTAGACAGGTTAATCAATCTCTTTAGTGTCATTTTATTGACTTTCCTTGTCCGAACACTCGGTGAATGGCTGTGTTTTTGAGTGTAGGAACAAATATCAAATTTTTCCTGCGAAAGGAAAAACCTTTTTCAATCGGGGAAGGGAAAGGGGGGACAAAGAGTGTGAGGCAGGGTGCACTAAGTGCCGTGCCAATAGGGGTTTCGTCTGGTCGTGAGTTGCATTTCAAACTAACTGTGAAAGGCTGCGATTTACCATTGAAGTTGCCCCGGCAGGCTGTTCCCAAGAGAAATCACTGGTGCCGGCATTGCGCTGAACAATGTATCCAGCACAATTTTTTGTTGGCCTGGACGCTGCCGGCTAATCTGCGGGTTTTCCTGCGGAGGGCTTGAGCATGATCGACCTTGCGACCCTGGCGGTTTTTTCCAGTGCGGTGCTGCTGCTGTTGTTATCGCCGGGGCCGAATATGGCGTTTGTGATCAGCCATGGCGTGACCCATGGCTGGCGCGGCGGGGTGGCGTCGGCCTTGGGGATTGGCGTGGCGGACCTGCTGCTGACGGTGTTGACGGCCACCGGGGTGACGGCGTTGGTGGCCAGTTGGCCGCCCTCGTTTGATCTGATTCGTTATGCGGGGGTGGTTTATCTGCTGTGGCTGGCGTTCAAGACCTTGCAGAAAAGCCCGCGCCTGGACGCGGCTCACGTCAGTCGAATACCGTTGGGCCGTGTATTTTGGCAGGCCATGTTAAACAGTTTGCTGAACCCCAAGGCGCTGCTGTTTTTTCTGGTGTTCCTGCCGCAATTCGTGCGGCCTGAGGCGGGAGCCATTGCCACGCAACTGATGCTGCTCGGCGGGGTGTTGACGTTGATCGCGGCAGTGTTTCACCTGCTGCTGGGGGCTTTTGGCGGAGCGCTGAGCCGATTTTTTGCCAAGCGCTCGCAAGGCGCGTTGCTGCAAAAGTGGGGACTGGCAACGGTGCTGACGCTGCTGGCCGTGCGCCTGGCGTTGATGTCGCGGCCCAACTGAATGCCCGTGTGGCGAGGGAGCAAGCTCCCTCGCCACAGGTATTGCGTCAGCCCAGCCGTGCCGCCGCCCGTGCAGTGATCTCACCACGCACCCTGCGTGACTCCACTACGCGTTTTTTCGCCTCTTCCAGCACATGCGCGGGCGCCGTCTGCGGGCTGCCGGCGTTGAACGGCGGCGCTGGCGCGTATTCGATCTGCAACTGCACCAGTTGCGCCGCCGCCTCGCTGTACAACTCGGCCGCCAGCACCAGCGCGAAGTCGATGCCGGCGGTAATCCCGCCACCGGTGAACAGGTTGCCGTCGCGCACCACGCGGTCCTGGACCGGGATCGCGCCGAGCGGGGCGAGCATGTCGTGGTAGGCCCAGTGGGTGGTCGCCTTGCGCCCGCGCAGCAAACCCGCCGCGCCGAGTACCAGTGAGCCGGTGCACACCGAGGTCACGTAGCGTGCGGTCTGCGCCTGAGCCTTGAGGAAGTCCAGGGTCTGCTCGTCTTCCATCAAGGCGCCAACGCCCGAACCGCCGGGCACGCAGATCACATCCAGGGTCGGGCAGTCGGCGTAGGTGGTGGTCGGGGTGAACACCAGGCCGGTGCTGGACGTGATCGGCGCGAGGTCTTTCCACACCAGGTGCAGCTTCACGTCCGGCAGCGAACCGAGCACGTCATAGGGGCCGGTGAGGTCCAGTTGCTGGATGCCGGGGAACAACAGGAAGCCGATCTGCAAGGTCATGAATGAAGCTCCGATAAAGGGGTGGACGGCTTCACTCTAGAGGCCTAGGCTTTGGCGAATACGCCATTGAGCCCACAAATCACGCCAATCATGCCCAGACTCATCCACGTGCTCGCTTTTGATAATGCCCAGGTGCTCGACGTGACCGGGCCGTTGCAGGTCTTCGCCTCGGCCAACGACCTGGCGCGCCAGCGCGGCTTGCCGTTGCCCTACGCGGTCAATGTGATCGCCGACCAGGCCGAGCCGGTGATGACCTCCGCCGGCCTCGCGCTGGTGGCGCAGCCGCTGCCCGCCGCCGACGCGCCGTGTGACACGCTGGTGATCGCCGGCGGCTGGGGCGTGTATGGCGCTGCCGAAGACTTGTCGCTGGTGGATTGGGTGCGCGGAAAAGCCCGGCACACCCGGCGAATGACCTCGGTGTGCACCGGCGCCTTCCTGCTGGCCGCCAGCGGTTTGCTCGACGGTTGCCGCGTCGCCACCCACTGGACTCGTTGCGAAGAACTCGCGCGCAAATTCCCTGCGCTGACGGTGGAAGCCAACCCGATCTTTATCCAGCAAGGCGCGGTGTGGACCTCTGCCGGGGTCACCGCCGGCATCGACCTGTGCCTGGCGCTGGTCGAGGAAGACCTGGGCCGCGCCGTGGCCCTGGAAGTAGCGCGCCACCTGGTGGTGTTCCTCAAGCGCCCCGGCGGCCAATCGCAATTCAGCGTGACCCTGGCCCTGCAAAAGGGCGGCAGCCGCTTTGCCGAACTGCACGCCTGGGTCGCCGAAAACCTCACCCTCGACCTCAGCATCGCAACCCTCGCCGCCCAGTCGGGCATGAGCGAGCGCAGCTTTGTGCGCCACTATCGCGCGGAAACCGGGCAGACGCCCGCGCGCGCCGTGGAGTTGATCCGCGTGGAAACCGCGCGCCGCCAGCTGGCCGACAGCACGGCCTCGATCAAGCGCATCGCCGTGCAGTGCGGTTTCGGCTGTGAAGAGACCTTGCGCCGCAGCTTTGTGCGCGCCCTGGAAGTCACGCCCCAGGCCTATCGCGAGCGCTTCTGCGCGCCGGCTTGAACGAAAACGTACACAGTTGAACCAAGGTGCTATGTTGGCGGACTACCTTCCGCAGTCAGCTCGAAGTGCTGCGCCGCTACTCCCTCCGCCCCCGGCGTGACGCTGCCCATGAAACCATTGCCTGCGACCGGCGCCGTCCTCAGTGACGACTGCGCCAGCGAGCCTATTCATATTCCTGGCGCGATCCAGCCCCATGGCCTGTTGTTGACCCTCAGCGAGCCGACGCTGGCGGTGCTGCAGGCCAGCACCAACGTCAATACCGAGCTGGGCCTGGGCGCTGCGTCGTTGACCGGCCAGGCGCTGGGCAGCCTGATCGGTGAGGCGGCGCTGGCCCAGGTGCGGCTGGCCCTTGCGGATTTGGATGCCGATGAGGACGAGCTGCATCACGTCACCCTCAAGGGCGAGCAATACGACGCCTTGCTGCACCGCCACCAGGGGCTGCTGTTTCTGGAGCTGGAGCGCAGCGTGCTGCCCCAGCATGCGGCAGCCCTGCACGTCGCTCGCACCCTGCGTCGCTTGCAGTCGGCCAAGACCCTCGATGGGCTGTACCAGCTCTGTGTCACCGAAATCCGTGCATTGACCGGTTACGACCGGGTCACCCTGTACCGTTTCGAACCGCAAGGCCACGGCAAGGTGATCGGCGAATCCCTGAGCGACGGCATGCAGCCGTACCTGGGCCTGTGTTTCCCAGCCTCGGATATTCCGCCCCAGGCCCGAGAACTCTACCGGCTGAACTGGATCCGGGTGATTCCCGATGCTGCCTATACGCCGGTGCCGATCCTGCCGGCCCTGCGCCCCGACACCGGCCAGGCCCTGGACCTCAGCTTTGCGGTGCTGCGCAGCGTGTCGCCGGTGCACTGCCATTACTTGAAAAACATGGGTGTGCGCTCCTCCATGAGCATCTCGCTGATCAAGGACGAGCAGCTCTGGGGCCTGATCACCTGTGGCCACCGCGAGCCATTGCGCGTGCCCCATGAACTGCGCACGGCCTGCACCAGTGTTGGCCAGTTGCTGTCGATGCAGATCACCTTGCTGCAGGAACAGGAGGCGCGGCGTCAGCAGCTGGAAAAAACCGCCATGATCGACGTCTTGGCCAGTGCCATGGCACAGGACACCTGCGACGTGATGGAGAGCCTGCGGCCGCACGCGCAGACCTTGTTGAACCTGACGGCGGCCAGCGGGCTGGCGATTCTGGTGGAGGAGCGTTTGCACTGCTTTGGCGTATGCCCCGGCGAAGAGGAAATCCGCGCGCTCTACCCGTGGGTCCGTCAGCAGGAAAAAGGCGTAGTTGCCAGTCACCAACTGGGTGCGGACTTTGCGCCAGCCGCCGCCTACCAAGATGTCGCCAGTGGCCTGTTGGCGTTTCGCCTGCCCAAACCGGTGGACAACGCCGTGATGTGGTTTCGCCCCGAGGTCAAGACCACGGTGCACTGGAGCGGCGAGCCGATAAAACAGCGCGAAGCCTTGGCCACCTCACTGAGCCCGCGCCAGTCGTTTGAATTATGGAAGCAGCAAGTCGACGGCAAGGCGCAGCAGTGGTCGAGCTCTGAATTGCAGGCGGTGGAGAGCCTGCGCCGTAACGCCCTTGAGCATGACCTGGCGCGCCAGGTGCAGCGCGAGCATGCCGCCGTGCGTGCACGGGATGAGCTGGTGGCGGTGGTCTCCCATGACCTGCGCAGCCCGCTGACCATCCTGTTGATGCAATGCGGGATGATGCGCAAGCTGGTGCCCGTCGAAGAAACCAAGGCCAACCGGCGCCTGACCACGGCGATTGAAACCATGCAGACCGCCACGTCGCGCATGAACACGCTGCTCGAAGACCTGATCGATATTTCGCGCATCGAGGCCGGGCGCTACCGGGTGGCCCTGCAACCGCTGGAGGTGCGCGCGACCCTCGACCAGCTCGGCCTGATGTGGCACCCGCTGGCGGCGGCCAAGGGCATCAACCTGACGTGGCGCGCCCAGCCGAGGCTGCGCGTCCAGGCCGACCCGGAGCGGCTGTTCCAAGTGTTTTCCAACCTGCTCGGCAACGCCCTCAAGTTCACCGACCTGGGCGGCGCCATTGAGGTGATCGCCCAGGCGGCAGACGATGAAGTGCTGTTTCGCGTGTGCGACAACGGCGTGGGGATCGGCGAGGCGCAACTGCCGTACATCTTCGAGCGCTACTGGACTTCCCGCGAGGGCAACCCCACCGGTAGCGGCCTGGGTTTGTATATCTCCCACGGCATCATCCAGGCCCACGGTGGCACGCTCTGGGCCGAGAGCGTGGCCGGGCAGGGCAGTGTGTTCAGCTTCAGGATCCCGGCGGCGGTTTAGGGCCGCTCGAGCAGCTCAAAGAGTGCCGCCAGCGTCGCTTGCGGCGCCTCCTGGGGAATATTGTGGCCCACGCCGGGCAACACCTGGCGCCGGTAAAAGCCGCTGAAGTGTTCCACGTCGTCATCCTCTTGCGGCGGCGGGCCCACGCCGTCATCGGCACCACACAGCGAAATGCTCGGCACCGTAATCGCCGGTTGCAGCGCCAGCGCCTGCTCGATGGCCTCCAGCGCCGGGTCGCCGGGCGCATACATGAAGCGGTGGCGATAAGAGTGAATCACCACCTCGACAAAATCCGGGTTATCGAACGACGGTGCCGTCTGTGCATACAGGCCCGGCCCCGCGGCCCAGGTCGGTGACCACAGTGACCACAGCAACTCACACAACTCACGACGGTTGGCGGTCAGCCCGTCCACGCCGCGCTGGGTGTGGAAGTAAAACTGGTACCACAGCCGATGCTCCGTCTCGGGCGCGCGTGGCTTGAGGGATTTGGCGATGTCCTGGATGTTGTAGCCGTCGCCGGTCACCAGGCCGTGCACCCGGTGTGGCCAGAGTGCGGCGACGATACAGGCGGCGCGGCCACCCCAGTCGTAGCCGGCGAGGGTGGCCTTTGGAATCTCGAGTGCATCCATGAAGTCCAGCAGGTCCTGGGCCAGGGCGGCTTGTTGGCCGGAGCGCATGATTTGTGGGTTGATGAACCGTGTGGGGCCGTAGCCGCGCAGGTAGGGGACCAGTACCCGGTAGCCGCGCCCGGCCAGCGCTGGGGCGATTGCGTCATAGCCACGGGGGTCGTAGGGGAAGCCGTGCAGCAGGATGACGGGTTTGCCGCCGGTGGGGCCGTGGCTTTCGTAGGCGATGTTGAGCATGGGGGTGCGGGCGTAGAGCAGGGTGGGCATGATGGGTTCCTGTCTGGGGGGCTGCTGGAACTCTAGCTGAAACGAATGACGAACCTCGTTCGTATCGAAGGCAATATTCTTACTTGTCCATGGGTTGTAATGCGATCCAAATGTGGGAGGGGGCTTGCCCCCGATAGCAGTGGGTCAGTTGCAGATTTATCAACTGACACACCCTCATCGGGGGCAAGCCCCCTCCCACATTTGGATCTCCACACATCAGGTGAGCCGCAGTTGGGTTTTCAGGGCTGCCAGGTGGTCTTCTCCCCGCTGAGTTTGCGGTCCAGGAAGGTCGCTGCGCTGATCAACGCCAGATGGCTCAACGCCTGTGGCGTATTACCCAAGTGTCGGGCCTGGCTGTCGAACTCTTCGGCGTACAGGCCCAACGGGTTGGCGTAGCGCAGCAGCTGTTCGAATTCCAGGTGGGCTTTTTCCACCTGCCCGGCGCGGGCCAGGCATTCGACGTACCAGAAGGAGCAGGCGGCGAAAGCGCCTTCGGTGCCTTGCAGGCCGTCGATCTGGTTATCGTCGTTGCGGTAGCGGTAGACCATGCCATCGCGCACCAGGCTTTTCTGGATGGCTTCCAGGGTCGAAAGCCAGCGCGGGTCGGTGGCGGCGACGAAGCGCACCAGGGGCATCAGCAGCATCGAACCGTCGAGGGCGGTGCTGCCGATATGCTGGACGAAATGCCCGCGTTCCTCATTCCAGAAGTTGCTCCAGATGTCGGCGTAGATCGCCTGGCGGGTCTGGTCCCAGCGTGCAAACGGCGCCGGCAGTGAACGCTTGGAGGCCAGGCGGATCGCGCGGTCCAGGGCCACCCAGCACATCAGTCGCGAATGCAGGAAGTGATGCTGCTCGCCGCGCATTTCCCAGATGCCGACGTCCTTCTGGTTCCAGATTTCGCAGACCTGGTCGGCAACTTCCACCGTGTGTTTCCAGCCTTCGTGGGAGATGGCTTCGCCGTATTTGTTGACCAGGTACACCGCGTCCATCAGCTCGCCATAGATATCCAGCTGGATCTGGTCGACCGCCTCATTGCCGATGCGCACCGGCGTGGCGCCGCCGTGGCCGCTGAGGTGGTCCAGGGTGGTTTCGGGCAGTTCCTGGCGGCCGTCGATGCCGTACAGGATGTTGATCTTGGTCGGCTGGCCGCAGCAGTCGCTGACCCGGCCTTTGAGCCAGCGCATGTAGGCGTTGGCTTCTTCGACGAAACCCAGGCGCATGAAGGCGTAGACGGTGAACGAGGCGTCGCGGATCCAGGTGTAGCGGTAGTCCCAGTTGCGCTCGCCGCCCGGGGTTTCCGGCAGGCCGAAGGTCGCGGCAGCGATGATGGCGCCGTGTTTGCGCGAGGTCAGCAGCTTGAGCGCCAGGGCCGAGCGGTTGACCATTTCGCGCCAGCGCCCGCGATAGGTCGACTGCGCGATCCAGCCGCGCCAGAACTTCAAGGTGTGCGCCAGCGCCAGGTCGGTGCAGCCGTTGTCGACGCGCTCATCCTCGAGGCCGCCGAGCACGAACTCGGCATCTTCCTCCTGGTTCAGCACGAAGCTGGCCACTGCAGCGTCGGCCTTGATCTGCAGCGGGTGGCTGCTGGACAGGCGCAGGCCGGGCTGGCCGTCGGCATTGAAGCACACCATGCCGTTATCCAGCGTTGCGACGGTGGGCGTGCGCGCATAGTCATGGCGCACGGCGCAGCGCAGGTGAATCGTGGCCTTGCCGCTGACCACGCGCACCCGGCGGATCAACAGCGGCAGGTCATCGGGCTCTTCGCTGATCGCCAGCAGGTCAGTGATCTCCACCACGGCTTCATCGCTGAGCCAGCGGGTTTGCAACACATTGGTGTCGGGCAGGTAGATCTGCTCGCGGCGGGCGTTGGGCAGGTCGGGGGTGAGTTGGAAGGTGCCGGCGTCGGGGGTGTCCAGCAGTGCGCAGAAGATCGAGGGGCTGTCGAATTCCGGCCAGCAGTAAAAGTCGATGCTGCCTTTGTCATTCACCAGAGCGGCGCTGCGCATGTCGCCGATGATGCCGTGGGCATCGATGGCGCTTTGTGGCTCGTTGTTCAAATCAACCATTGTCTCGAAACTCCGGGTAAAGGCTCATGCCGCCATCGATAAACAAGGTGCTGCCCACTACATAGTCGGAGGCATCACTGGCCAGCCACACCACGGCGTTGGCCACGTCTTCGACATCGCCGACGCGGCCATAGGGAATCAATTTAAGCAGTTGCTGTTCGGCTGCACCTTCGGTGGCGGCGCGATTGATTGCGGTACGAATCGCCCCCGGTGCAATGCCGTTGATGCGGATGCGCTGTTCGCTGACTTCCTGGGCGAGGGTGCGCATCAGCATTTCCACGCCGCCCTTGGACGCCGCGTAGTTCACATGCCCGGCCCAGGGGATCAGTTGGTGCACCGAACTCATGTGGATGATTTTGCCGGCCGCCCGTGACACGCCGTCGCGGATGCCCTGGCGCTTGAAAATCCGCACGGCCGCGCGGGCACACAAGAACTGCCCGGTGAGATTGACGCCGATCACGGCGTTCCAGTCGTCGAGGCTCATGTCGACCAGCGCGGCGTCCTTTTGCATGCCCGAGTTGGCCACCAGGATGTCGAGGTGGCCGAAGGCATCGAGGGTCTGGGCAAACAGGCGTTCGACGTCGGCTTCTTTAGAGACGTCGCCGCCGATGGCAATCGCCCGGCCACCCTCGGCCTTGATCTGCTCGGCCAGGGCCAAGGCCGGTGCGGCCTGACTGTTGTAATTCAGCACCACGGCGGCTCCGGCCTGCGCCAGGGCCTTGGCTGCGCCGGCGCCGATTCCGGAACTGGCGCCTGTCACCAGGGCCACTTGTTGCTCCAACGAAATGTGCATTGCCCACCCGGCCTTAAATTCGTGAATTCATTCAGCTGACTGACGCCGCGCGGCGGAAGTTCACCGGTGTGATTTTAGCGACTACAACCATGGTGATAAATGGAATAAAAGGATAATAAGAAATAACCATAAGATACTAAAAAACCGCTCAAAATCGTTTGACAGGGTTTTTTTGCCGCGTGTCTTATAGGCACTCCTCAGCCCGCTCCGTTGGTAGTTCGGAAGTCATCGCGGGGCCTTTTATAAGAGATGTTTATGTGCCTTTCGGCCGTTAAAGGAGAACTACCAGAACAGGAAAAATTGCCGGCCTGTTCCGGCGTGCCAAAGTTAGTGATCTTCGATTGCGACGGTGTACTTGTCCAAAGTGAAGAAATCACCCTGTCGGTGTTGATCGACCTGCTTAATGCCCGTGTGTCGGGTGACTTCAAATTTGACAAGACGCGGTTTATAGAACACTTCCGCGGGCGCAAGATTGCTGATTGTTTACGCGAAGCCGAACAGTTATTGAATCTTGAACTGGGCACTCAGTTCGAGGCGGACTTTAGAGCGCAGGCGCTGCATGCGTTGACGCTTGAATTGAAAGCCACCGATGGAATCCTTGAAGTATTGCAAGCGTTGCACATTCCTTACTGCGTGGCCTCGAGTGCGCCGCGCAACAAGATAGAACATTGTTTGCGCGTGGCAGGGCTGTTTTCTTATTTTGAAGGGCGAATATTCAGTTGTTACGAAGTGGGCCGCTGGAAACCCGACCCCTTGGTGTTTTTGACCGCCTGCGACACTTATAACATCGAAGTGGGCGATGCCCTGGTCATCGAAGACAGTGTTGCCGGTGTTCAGGCGGCAGTTGCCGCCAATATTAAAGTGCTGGGTCTTGCGCCTGTCGAGCGGCATGCGCAGTTGGCCGAGGCCGGCGCCTTACCGTTTGCCGATATGCGTGAATTGTTGACCCTTATTAATTAGCGAACTTCCTCAGGGAGGAGGCGTTGTGAATACTCTCGGTTACATCGAACGGCTTAAACAGAATGACCCCTCTTCAGAAGTGTGGTGGGATTCCTCAACCGTGGTGTATGCGCCTTATAAAAACTACTTGCTGGATAAGTACCCGGCGGCGGCCGCACATATTGAACAGCTGATGCCGGATGACTTCTCGCAGGCCCAAGGTTTTTGCAGTGTCACCACCAACCCCCGGCTGGTAACGGCGGTTATTCTCGAAAAACGTGAGTACTGGGCATCGCGATTTAACCTGGCGAGCCTGGCCCCCGCCGAGCTGCGCAAGAAGCTGTACAACGAAGTCATCAGCGAAGGCGCCACGGCACTGGCACCGCTATGGGTGCAATCGGCCCAGGCCGAGGGGTGGATCTGTGCCCAGGTCGACCCGGTGGACGTGCGCTGCGCCGAACGCATGACCGCCCGGGGGCTGGAGCTGCGGCAGCTGGCACCCAATGTGATGGTCAAGGTGCCCGGCAGCCTGGAAGGGATGTCGACCGTCGAAGACCTGGTGGCCCAGGGCGGATCGGTGAATATCACCTTCTGCTTTACGGTTTCGCAGTTCCAGGCCGGTATCCAGGCGATAGAGCGGGGCATGGCCACCGCCCGCAGCAACGGGGTCGACACCCGCCACTGCAAATACGTGATCACCTTCATGATCGGGCGCTTTTCCAGCCAGCCCGAGTTTGCCTTGCAGGCGGCAGAACGTGGCCTGGCACTGGATTGCGAAGCGCTGCGCTGGGCCGAGCTGATGGTTTACGAGCAGATACAGGCGCTGGTCGCGGCCTCGACTGTGCCGGTCAAAACCTTGCTCTCCAGTATAAAAATCGATGTCGACGAGCGCGGCAGCAAGCGTTGCTGGCACCTGGAAAAAACCGGCCAGCGCGCGACCTGCTACACCCTGACGCCGGATGTGGTGGAGTTCCTGATCGAGCGCGAAAGCCACGGCAAACCGGTATTGCCGGCGGACGAGCCATTGCAGGTGCCGCCAGCGATCTTCGCCAAGCTGATCCGCATCCCGTACTTCTGCGAAGCGTATTTCCTCGACAGCCTCGAGCCGTACGACTTCAGCAACCACGAGGCGTTTATCAACGCCTGCAATGAAGCCAACAGCGCGCACCGGCGCCTGGCGGATTACTGCGTGCGGCTCTGCCCGGTGACGAAGCCTTTCAAGCGTTCGCTCAACGCACTGCTGGCGGCTGAATTCGGGGTGGTGGCATGAACCGGATGGTCGGGTTATGGGCGCACCCACGCTCGCGCTCCACCGTGCTTGAGCGAGTATTTATCGAGCGCGGGGATTTCGAGGTCTTCCATGAGCCGTTCGCCCATATGGCGTTTTCGGCGGACTCGGCGATCCCTTCGGATGAATGGGACCACAGTTTGCCGACCACGTACCCGGGTATAAAAGAACACTTGCTGGCGGCTAAACAACGTACGAATGTCTTTCATAAAGACATGTGTTACCACTGCCTGGATGACTTGAAAGTTGATCTGGCATTTCTGGCCCAGCAAGACAACATCTTTCTGATCCGCGAACCCGCCAGCAGTATTATTTCCCATCACCGCGTCCACCCGGATATGCCGATGCAAGCCATCGGACATAAAGCTTTATATGACATCTTTTGTGTGGTGACCAAACTCACCGGCAAAGTGCCCTATGTCATTAATGCAGATGATCTCGCCGCCGAACCTGAGCGGGTCATTCGAAAACTGTGTGAATATTTGGACATCGAGTTCCTCCCCCACGCCATGACGTGGAAGCGCGAGTGCCCGCCCCAGTGGAAAACCTGGAGAAGTTGGCACGTGGCCGCCGAAAACAGTGAACGGATTGTTTCGCCGCAGACGCAACCGGTCGATATGCAAGTGCTCGACCAGCATCCGAAGTTAAGAGCGTTGTACGAATACCATCGGACGTTTTACGCACGTATGAACGAATTTTGCCAATAGGGATTGTTGTATGAAAAAGTTAATTGTGACCGGCGCGGCCAATGGTATTGGTCGCGCGACTGTAGAACAGGCGATCCAGGACGGCTATTTCGTTATTGCTGCGGATAAAGATGCACAAGGTCTTGAGGTATTACAAAACCGTTATACGGCGGATGTATTGGAAACCCATATTGCCGACTTCTCGGATAACGCGGTAATCAAAGGTTTTATTCCCGGGTTGTATGAACGGCATGCGACGATTTATGGCCTGGTCAATAACGCCGGTCTTTACCACGGTAAAAGTGTCTACGCCTATTCCGATGAGCAAATAGACGAAATTCTCAATGTGAACCTCAAGGCCCTGGTTTACCTGTCCAAAGACTTTGCCGAACGCGAGATGCAGCACGAAGCCCCGCGCAGCATCGTCAATATCAGCTCGGTGGCGGGGGAGGTGGGCAGTTGCGACGCGCTCTACGGTGCCACCAAGGCCGCCGTGATTGGCCTGACCAAGGCCAACGCGTGGAATTTCGCGCCGTTTGTACGGGTAAACGCAGTGTCCCCGGCGCTGATTCATGAGACCGCGATCTACGCCACCATCCCCGAATACCGGCGCGCCGAGTACGCACGCCAGGAAATCCTCAAGGACCCCATCCTGCCCGGCGGCGTCGCCGAGGTGATCTTGCTGCTGGTGGGCGAAGGCATGCGCCACATGACCGGCAAGGTCATCCCGGTCGACAACGGAGCCTACCCGCGATGAACCCGTCGACACGCCAGAAAAAACTGCTGCTGGTGGGCGCCGGCAACCTGTGCCTGCAGATCCTGAAGATTCTGGGGCCCAAAAATGCCTTCGAGTTTGTGGTGCTGGGCCGCAATGAAGAGGCCACGATCCGGCTGTGCAACCTGGTGGCGTTGTCGTGTGCGCAGTTGGGGCAAACCATTGCGATCAAGCCGGTGATCGCCGACCTGACCGATATCGGCCGGGTCACCCGTTTGCTGCGTGAGGAGGCGCCGGACATGCTGGTGAACTGCGCGTCGTTGCAGTCATGGCGGGTGATCACCGGCTTGCCCAAGCTGACGTTCGAGCAACTCGACCAGGCGCAGTTCGGCCCTTGGCTGCCGATGCACCTGACGTTGATGCACAGCCTGATGCAGGCGGTGAAGGCCTCCGGCATTGCCGTCAAAACCGTGAATGCGGCCTTTCCCGATGCGGTCAACCCGATCCTCGCGCGGGTCGGCCTCGCGCCGGATATCGGTGTGGGCAATGTGGCCAACCTGATCCCGGCCACGCGTTTTGCCATCGCGCGGCTGCTGGAATGTTCACTCGATGACGTGCAGGTGCAGCTGTATGCCCAGCATTACTTCAGCCACTACGTGCCGCGCGGTGGGCTGCCGCCGCGGGCCAGCTACCGTCTGCTGTACGAGGTGCGCGACCGGCCGAACGTAGCCCGCCTGCCGGCCGAGGCGATTTTTTCTACGGTGAAAACCGAGTTCAGCCGCCTGGGTGGCGTCGACGGGCAATTCCTCACCGCCTGTTCGGCGGTCACCGTGATCGAAGGGCTGTTTTCACCCACTCCGGTGCTGGTGCATGCCCCCGGCCCCCTTGGGTTGCCGGGCGGGTACCCGGTACGTCTGCAGGAGGGGCGCATCGAGGTGCAGTTCTCCGCGGCCTGCCCCCAGGACGAGGCGGTGCGCATCAACACCATCTGCCAGAGCCAGGACGGTATCGACGAAATCCATTGCGATGGGTCGGTCACTTACAACCCGCAGTGCATGGCCGTGATGCAGGCAATGCTGGGGTATTCGAAGACCACCATGTCCATCGAGCAGTCCGCCGATTTTGCCGGCGAATTGGCGAGCAAGTATTCCGCCTTTAAAAATTCAACCTGGTAGGTGTGTGATGAATCAGATGTCAGGGCGCAAGCACAACGAAGTTGCCAGTTACTCCGCGCAATACTCGGCGGATTTCGTCGAGCGTTGGGATGAGTTGATCGATTGGGACAAACGCAAGGCCGGCGAGGGCGGCTTTTTTGAAAGGCTGCTGCGCGAGCACGGCGTGCGTTCGGTGATCGATGTGTCGACCGGCAGTGGCTTTCATGCGGTACAGCTCAAGCAGGCCGGTTTCGAGGTGGTGGCCACGGACGGCAGCAGCACCATGCTGACCAAGGCGCGGGCGAACTTCCGCCAGCGCGGCCTGGAAATAGAATCCCATTACATGGAATGGCAAGCCCTCGACCCGAGCGTGCTGGGGCAGTTCGATGCGGTGGTGTGCCTGGGCAGCTCGCTGTGCCATGTGTTCGCCGCCCACGACCGCCTCCGGGTGCTGGAAAAATTCAGGGCCTTGCTCAAGCCGGGCGGCTTGCTGATTGTGGACCAGCGCAACTTCTTTGCGATTCGCGCCGGCAACTTCAAGGCCAGCGGCAATTATTACTACTGCGGCACGAACGCCTCGGTGAGCCTCGGCCAGGTCGACCAGCAGCTGTGTGAGTTCATCTACACCTTTGACGACGCCGAGCAGTACCGGTTGAAGGTCTACCCGTTATTGCCGGGTGAACTGGCCACGGAAATACTCGCCTCCGGGTTTTCAGACCATGAGAGCTACGGTGATTTCCAGCGTGATTACGACATGATGAATTGCGATTTCATCATCCACACCGCGCGCGCCAGTTAAGGGGAAACGCATGAGCACACTTGTACAGAGCCCCCCGCGCACGCTCGACAGCGTGGTGCTGGCGGTGGTGTTGACCGGCTTCGTGGCCAGCACCTATGGCTTCGGCGTTTACCTGTTCGCCAACCTGGTGGTGGACATGCGCCAGGACATCGGTTTTGACTACACCACCGTGGGCGTGATCACCGGCGGTGCGCAGATCGGCTTCCTGTTGTTTTCATCGGTTACAAGTGTCATCAGCCGGTTTGTCGAGGGCTGGAAAATCAGCCTGGTGTCGACGGTGGTGACGTCCCTGGCGCTGCTGGGGTTGAGTGTCAGCGACAGCATCTGGGTGTCCGGCGCCCTGTTGATTCTGCTCGGCGGCTGCTCGGCGTCGGTGTATATCCCGCTGGCGGAGATCGTCACCAAGGGCTTTAGCCCGGGTAACCGCTCGCGGGTCATGGGGCTGATTTCCAGCGGCACCAGCTATGGGGTATTCATCAATGGTTTGCTGGTGTCGTTCCTCACCCTGCATGGCGGCTGGCGTTCGATCTGGCTGACGGCCGGCCTGATCTCGGTGGCGCTGTGCCTGCTGGCGTGGTTTCTGTTGCGCAGCATGGCGGCGGGCCAGGACGTGGAGTTTTCCGCGACGCGCTCGGCGGCCGTGGGCAGCGACACACCCTGGCTGGGTCGTTCGTTGTACCTGACGTGGGCCATCGCGTTTCTCAATGGCATGGCGTTGCTGCCGTTCCAGACCTACCTCGCGCCGTTCCTGCGCGATGAGTTGGGTGTGTCGGTGCGGGACACCGGGTTTATCTGGACCACCCTCGGCGCGGTGGGCATGGCCTCGGGCTTCCTGGTGGGCTGGATTGCCGACAAAGTCGGTGTGCGGGCGTCGTTGGCGATGTGTTTTGTCAGCGCCGGGCTGGCCGCGACGCTGGTGTTCAGTTTCAACAGCCTCCCGCTGTTTTACCTGGCAGCGTTTCTGTTTGCGCTGGCGTTTTACCCGATCTTCGGGCTGGTCCCCAGCTATATCGGGCAAATCGTGCCGGTCAACCGCCTGACCCAGGCCTTTGGCATCGCCAATGTGTTGATCGGCCTGGGCGGCGTGTGCGGTAACTTCCTGGGTGGTTTTTCCAAGGACCTCACCGGGTCATTCTCGACCGTCTACTGGGTGGTTGCGCTGTTGCTGTTCGTGCAATGCGTGATGGTCTTCATGTTGGGTAAACCGCCGGAGTCGGCAACAGAGGGTGAGCGGCCATGAGTCCAGACCAGAACCTGCATGCCTTTGCGTTCAGCCATTTACGCGTCAACCCGGCACCCCTGCGGCAGAAGCCGCTGGTGATCTGGATGACCGGCCTTTCGGCCTCCGGCAAGTCGACCATCGCCGATGCGCTGGACATTGCCCTGCAGGCACAGGGGCGGTTTACCAGCATCATCGACGGCGACTCGGTGCGCGGCGGGCTGTGTCGCGACCTGGGGTTTACCGACAGCGACCGCGACGAGAACATCCGGCGGGTCGCGGAAGTCGCGCGGTTGATGCTGGACGCCGGGCTGATCGTGATCGTGGCGCTGATCTCGCCGTCAGCGGCCAGCCGGCATTACGCGCGCTCCATCATCGGCAATGAGTTCTTTGTTGAAGTGCACGTGGATGCGCCGCTGGAAACCGCCGAACAGCGCGACCCCAAAGGTTTGTACAAAAAGGCCCGCGCGGGGTTGATCAAACACTTCACCGGGATTGATTCGGCCTACGACCTGCCAGTGTTTCCGGAAGTACACGTGAATACCCAAGCGCTGTCGGTCGACCAGTCTGTCGCGACGATTCTGGACTGGATGGCGCATAGCAGCGATCAGCCTTAGCCGTCGGTCTTTGCGCCGGTTTGCCAATATCGGCACTTTGAGAAAACAAGGTACTCTGCGCCATCGCCGCAAGACCGCGTGATCCCAAGGAGCCGTTATGACGCATTTTACGGGCACTGCAAAATCTATCCGTCTGATTGGCGGGGCCCGGGTCCTGGACTTTATCAACACCACCAACGGCCGCCGCCCCGGCACTGCGCTCAAGGTGATGGAAGAGCGGCTTACCAGTTTTCAGTTCTTCTTTGAATGGGCACTGCATGCCTCATTGATCTCGGCCCAGGAGTTCGATGACTACAAACCGATGGTGTTTGAATCACCTATTTCGTACCAGCCGAACCTGGACGCGATTATTGCGTTCAGGGAGTGCCTGTACGCGGTGTTCTATCCGCTATCGATGCACCAGGCCGCGCCCGATGCGGCCTTGCAGCAGATCAACCAGGTGTTCCAGCAGGGCGTAACCTGGCGCGTGTTGCACGCGGTGCAAGGGCGGCCTGCCTGGGCGTGGAAGCCCTGCACCTCGGCGCAGGAATTGACCGAAATGCTGCTGGGGCGCCTGGCCATCGAGGCTACGCAGATGCTGGTGTCCGGCGACCTGCATGCATTGAGGAGTTGTACGGCCACCGACTGTGACTGGGTGTTCCTGGATATCTCCAAGAACAAACAGCGCAAATGGTGCCAGATGAGCGTGTGCGGCAGCCGCGAGAAGCTCAGTCGACTCAGGCAGGTGGCCGGCCAGCCTTGATTGCAACGCGCTGACACGGGCGACGGGTAGCAATTGCTCCGCTTAATAGGAAGCATTACTATTCACGCCCCGCCTCCCCAGTGCCCCCGCGATGATCCCTCAGCCGCCCCGCCGAACAGGCTTTTTCCAATACTACGAAGAGTTGATCGGGACCTGGACGCGCCGCCTGAGAAACCGTCAGCAGGCCGAAGACCTGGCCCATGACACCTTTGTGCGGGTGCTTGAGTCGAAATCTGCCGACATTGCGCAGCCGCGGGCCTACCTGCATCAAACCGCGCGCAATATTGCAGTGGACGGCTACCGGCGTGAGGACCGGCGCGAGGCCATGACCCTGGAAGCCTTTGACCAGAGTGCGCCCCACAGCGGCGACCCGGAGCATTACATGCATGCGATCCAGTTGGCGGACTCCATAGAGCGGGCCCTGGCCGAGTTGCCGCTGAACTGCCGCAAGATCTTCATCTGGCAGAAAATCGAGGGCCTGACCCAGCAGGAAATCGCCGAGCGCCTGGGGTTGTCAAAAAACATGGTGGAAAAGTATATGATCCGCACCCTGCGGCATCTACGTGACCGCCTGGACGCAATGGCCCCATGACCCATGCCCGCTCTGAAACAGGACCTTCCATGATGGATAGCCGTGCTCGCGACGAAGCCGCGCAATGGTTTGTACGCCTGCAAGACGCAGCGTTGAGCGTCGAAGACCGCCAGCGTTTTGATGCCTGGCGCAATGAAGCGCCCGAACACCAATATGAGTTCGATGTGCTGCAGGGCATGTGGAGCGCCGCTGACCTGCTGCCCAAGGCGCGCCTGCAGGCACTGTGCGAGACGCCGGCCGAGCGGCCCGAACGCCGTGGCGTATGGCGTTACGCAGTGGCCTCCAGTGTGGTCGCCGTGGCCTTGGGGTTGGGCCTGTTCAGCGGCCTTGATCACCCCAAACCCTACAGTGCCGAGTTCAGTACCCGCCTGGGCGAGCATCGTCAGGTCGCCTTGCCCGATGGCTCGGTGATGGACCTCAACAGCCGCAGCGTCGTCGCGGTGCACTATGAAAAAGGCCGGCGCGGCGTGGAGCTCAAGCAGGGCGAGGCGATGTTCAGCGTCGAGCACGACACCAGCCGGCCGTTTGTGGTCGCCGCCGGGGCAGGGCAGGTGACGGTCACCGGCACCCGCTTCGACGTGCGCCGCGATGACGACCAGACCCGTGTGGCCGTCGAGGCCGGTACCGTGAAGGTGCAAGGCCGCTCGCCGGAGGAGGTGGTGACGCTCACCGCCGGCCTCGGCTCCCATGTCGACAGCAAGGGGCAGGTGGCAACGGCCTATGCGGTGAACGCCGCAGAACTCACGGCCTGGCGCACCGGCAAGCTGGTGTTCAACAACGCCTCGCTGGCCGAAGTGGCGCGGGAAGTGTCGCGTTACCGCGAGCAGCCGCTGCGGGTCAGCACACCGGCGGTGGGCAACCTGCGCCTGACCAGCGTGTTCAAGGCCAACGACACCGACGCGCTGCTCAAAGCCCTGCCACACATCTTGCCGGTGGCCTTGCGCACCTTGCCGGACGGCAGCCAGGAAATTATTTCACGCTGACATTCAGGTTTTTTTCGAGTTCTTCGTCTTCTCCTGCAACTGCAACTGGTTTGCATTAACAGCCGCATACTTTTGCGATCACAGGACTAGGTTCGACGTGAAAAAACTTGCCGTTAACAACAATAAAATCTCCCGCTGGGCGCCGCTGGCCCTGGCGCTCGCCGTCAGCGCGGCAATGCCGTCGGCCTACGCGGCCGAGGGTATTCATATCCAGGCCCAACCCCTGGGCACGGCGTTGAGCCAGCTGGGCCAGCAGACTTCCCTGCAGGTGTTCTTCAGCCCCGATATGGTCGCGGGCAAGCAGGCGCCGGCGGTCGACGGCAACCTTTCCCCTGAACAGGCCCTGCGCCAGCTGCTGCAAGGCAGCGGCCTGGACTACCAGATCGACGCCGGTTCCGTGACCCTGCGCCCGCTGGGCAGTGGCACCGGTGAGGCCGTTCCGCCCCTGGAGCTGGGCGTTACCGATATCAAGGTGGTGGGTGACTGGTTGGGCGATGCCAACGCCGAAGTGGTGCAGAACCACCCCGGCGCGCGCACGGTAATCCGTCGCGAAGCCATGGTGGAGCAGGGCGCGATGAACGTCGGTGACGTACTGCGCCGGGTGCCCGGCGTGCAGGTGCAGGAATCCAACGGCACCGGCGGCAGCGATATTTCCCTCAACGTTGGTGTACGTGGCCTTACATCGCGCCTGTCACCGCGTTCTACCGTGCTGATCGACGGCGTACCGGCCGCGTTCGCGCCCTATGGCCAGCCACAACTGTCGATGGCGCCGATTTCCGCCGGCAACCTGGACAGCATCGACGTGGTACGCGGTGCCGGTTCCGTGCGTTATGGGCCACAGAACGTCGGCGGCGTGATCAACTTCGTGACCCGTGCAATCCCCGAGAAATTCTCCGGCGAAGTCGGCAGCACCCTGCAAACCTCTGCTCATGGCGGTTGGAAGCACGTCGATAACGCCTTTATCGGCGGCACGGCCGACAATGGCATCGGCGCCGCCTTGCTGTACTCCGGGGTCAATGGCAACGGCTATCGCAACAGCAACAACTCCAACGACATCGACGACGTGATCTTCAAGACCCACTGGGCGCCGACCGATCAAGACGACTTCTCGCTGAACTTCCACTACTACGACGCCAGCGCCGACATGCCCGGTGGCCTGACCCTGCGGCAATTCGACGCCAACCCGTACCAGTCGGTGCGTGACTGGGACAACTTCAGCGGCCGCCGTAAAGACGTGTCCTTCAAGTACATCCGCCAGATCGACGACCGCACCCAGGCCGAAGTGCTGACGTATTACTCCGACAGTTTCCGCGGCAGCAACATCGCCAACCGCGACCTGCGAACCCTCGGCTCCTACCCGCGTACCTACTACACCTTCGGCATCGAGCCACGGGTGTCCCATGTATTTGACGTGGGCCCGAGCACCCAGGAAGTCAGCGTCGGTTATCGCTACCTCAAGGAAGGCATGCACGAGCAAGCCACCAGCCTGGCCCTGGTCAACAACGTACCCACGCCGGTCGGCCAGAGCGACGGCCACGTTTATCAGGACCGTACCGGCGGCACCGAAGCCAATGCCTTCTATATCGACAACAAGGTCGATATCGGCAAGTGGACCCTCACCCCGGGCATCCGCTTCGAAGACATCCGCACCGAATGGCACGACCGCCCGGTGATCGCGCTGAACGGCACCCGCACCCAGGAAAAACGTCGCGAGATCCATAACAACGAACCGCTGCCGGCCCTGAGCGTGATGTATCACGTGTCCGACGCCTGGAAGCTGTTCGCCAACTACGAGACCTCGTTCGGCAGCCTGCAGTATTTCCAGCTGGGCCAGGGCGGCACCGGCGACCAGACCGCCAACGGCCTGAACCCGGAAAAAGCCAAGACCTATGAGGTTGGCACTCGCTACAACGACAACGTGTGGGGCGGCGAGCTGACGTTCTTCTACATCGACTTCTCGGATGAGCTGCAATACGTCAGCAACGACGTGGGCTGGACCAACCTCGGCGCCACCAAGCACACCGGTATCGAAGCCTCGGCCCACTACGACCTGGCGAACCTCGACCCGCGCCTGGACGGCCTGACCGCCAATGCCGGCTTCACCTACACCAAGGCCACCTCCGAGGGTGACGTGCCGTTCAAGGGCCGCGACCTGCCGCTGTACTCCCGTGAAGTGGCGACCCTGGGCTTGCGCTACGACATCAACCACTGGACCCACAACCTGGATGTGTACGCCCAGTCTGGCCAGCGCGCGCCGGGCACCACCGCCACCTACATCACCCAGGGCACGGCAGACGGCCAGTTCGGTGATATCCCGGGGTATGTTTCGGTCAACGTGCGCAGCGGCTACGACTTTGGCGAGCAATTGTCGAACCTCAAGCTGGGCGTCGGCGTGAAAAACGTCTTCGACCAGCAGCACTACACCCGTTCCAGCGATAACAATGCCGGGTTGTACCTGGGCGAGCCGCGCACGTTCTTCGTTCAGGCCAGCGTCGGGTTCTAACCCTCAGCCGTCAGGAAGCAGCGCAGCTCCACCGGGGCTGCGTTTTTTTTCGGGCGACTCCTACATTGGCGTTGCGTATTTCGCCCGCGAATCAGGAACCGATTCCGACACATAGGCCACATAGGGGAAAGCTGAACGGGCTTCGACGTCACGTTGGAGCACACGCTTGAAATCGCGCCCACTGTACTGGAGAACACTATGTCGGTATCGCTGCAGGACACACACGTCTTTACGTCATCAAACCCGGACCACGCGCACGGCAACGCCAAGGCAGAGCACACAGCCAGCCGGTCGGCACCTGCTGCGTTGTCCTTCAACGGCGGCAACGTGGCCACCGTCAGTTTTCAATTTAATGCACATCAGGCTGGCCCAATGTACGGCGATCAATACTCGCCAACGGACGGTCATCGTCACGCGCATCAACATGGCCATAACCAGGCCGGCCCTGAGATGCAGAGCTTCGTGCAACAGTTCCAGAACCTGCTGACCCAATGGTTTGGCGCCAATCGTTCACCGCGACCGGATACGAGTATCGGCAATCCTTACCCGCAAGCGCCGCGCAAGCACGACTCGCAGTACTCGGCGAAGAGTTCGCAGGAATTGACCACGCAGTTGCGCAACAACTTTGCCGCCCTCCAGAACCCTATGCTCCCCGGGTATGTGAGCGCCCAGAGCATTTTGGATACGGCGCAACGCGGGTGGTCCTTCAACAGCGCCGCTAACCACAACACGCGCCTGGCCAACGAACTGCTACGGCGTCCGGACCTGATGAAAATCTTTGATCGCAGCGGCCCTGACGGCCGCCTGGATGGGTTGATCAGCCTGCAGGACCTGGATGCGGTGATCAACGGCACCAACCCCTTCAAACTCACGCCTGACACGCAATTGGCCGCTGAGCTGCTCACGCATTTCGACGCGTTGAACGGCGGTCGTTACGGCCAGGATTTAACCTTCGATAACCTCAGGCAAATGGCCGGCCAGAGCCTGGCGGGAAACCCTCCCATGGCCCACGTGATCCAGTTGGCCCAGGAAGCGCTCAAGCGCGCCGATGTACTGAACGCCATCGACACTACCATTAAGGGGTTTCCTGACAGCCGGATCAGCCGGGAAGCGCTGCGGATGCTGGCGAGCTGACCCACATTCAGGCGCCGTGCCCTGGCTGCGGCGCCTGCCTTGAACATTTAAGGAACTCTTTACAGCCATTTACCACTTAGGTCCTACACGCCGGTTTGATCAGGCCGGTCGCTTTGTCAGATTTCAAGTGAGGGCTAACAATGACTTTAACCTCGTTTAATTCCCCCAAGCCCTGCTGCCATGAGCTGTTTCACAACCCCCATGACGCGCCTGTTCAGGTTTCAAGCTGGGATCTGGCGTCGCGAGAACTCCTTGGCGCCTCCACTGAACATGTGGTCGAAGCCCGCCGCATGAAAGCATTCGCCGGCCAGTGCAAATTCAAGGCGCCGGTCGCCGATGATTTTTCCCGAGGCATGCTCGCCGACGGGCAAGGCCCGGCCAGCAACGCACTGAAACACACCGGCTTGCTCAATGGCCTGACGACCTGGTGGCGCAGGCAGAAGCTGGATTGATCCACCCGGTAGTGGCGTTTTTTACATGCTGTCATGGGTCAGTGTCGATTGTTCGGAACTGTCGTATTCATCCAGCCACACATGAGTGGCTTGTCTGAGTGGAGCCCACTCGATGATTTTGGTCGCCACGATGGCGATCACCCAGCAGGCGTGTATCTGAAAAGAGTTGGAGAAAACCCATGACAATCGAGGGTGCATTACCTCACATCCGGCCCCTGGCCCTGGAGGAGCCCGACGTGCGATCACCGGCGGTCGCCCCTGAGCCCTGGAGCGAGAGCCCGCCTGCACGTAAGCAAGAGGCGGTTCGCCGGCCCTCGCTGCTGCGCGGAACCTTGTCTGTGCTGCATCACCCCACGCTGCAGAACTTCCCCGTTGCGCGTGCAAGCCTTTATCAGCCCGGCGCAGAGTCCACGGACAGCCAGTTGGTGACGGCGTTGAAAAAAGCCTTCGACCTGCTGCATCCCTTCTTGAACGACGGGTGCCTGACCTGTTCCTCATTACAGAAGATTGCTGCTCACCGCTACGCTGAAAGCGAGGCCCTGGACCGGACGATCCAGGTGGTCAAGGAAATACTCAAGCGCCCGCAGTTGAGCGATGCCATCCGCAGCCGCGACGGTGACATCACGCGCGACAGCCTGATGTTTGCCGCGTCAGCCTTGCAGGGCAACAGCTCCCCAAGCGTCTTCAGCCAGGACCCGTTCCATGCTCAGGGAAATGCCCAGGTGGTCCAGGCGTTGCAAGGCCAATTCGAGCAGTTGAGGGACACGAGCAAGGATCGCGCGTTTTTCCGCGAACAGCATCAGTATGTCGCGATTGCCACACTCAAGTCGGTCATGCAGGACCCGGAGGACGTTGATTCACAGGGTGCGCCCGTGCTGGAACCGTCCACCGGCCTGCCTAAATCCAGGTACAGCGAACTTTGTGTCTACACCGCCAAGAACATTCTCGAGCGCCCGGGTTTGCTGCCTGCATTGGTGCGCGCGAACGGTGCGCGGCTGTTTGGCCCGTCGTATAAGGAAGGCTGGCTCAGCAACAAAAGCCTCGACCGCTGGCTGGAGCAGGACGAGGCGCACAAGGCTCGCTGAAGCGCAGGTTTACACCTTGAGGATCTTGCCACTCACCGCCACCGCCGCCAGCAACACGGCGACCAGCACAAAGGCGGTGCTCAGGCTGCTGCCATGGGCGATAAACCCGATGACGGCGGGGCCGGCCAGAATGCCGGCGTAACCCAGGGTGGTAATGGCCGGCACGGCAATATGCTCCGGCATGACCGTTTGCTTGCCCACGGCGCTGTACAGCACTGGCACGATATTCGAACAGCCGGCGCCCACCAGCGCATAACCCAGCAGCGCGGTTTCCCAGGCAGGAAACAGGGTTGCCAGCAACATGCCAGCGGTGGCCAGCGCGCCGCCGATCACGATCACACGGGTGGCGCCCAGGCGCCGCACGATGGCGTCACCGGTCAGGCGCCCGGCGGTCATGGTCAGGGCGAACGCGGCGTAACCCAGGCCGGCGTAGGCTTCGTCCAGGCCACGCTCGGCGCTGAGGAACACCGCACTCCAGTCCAGCACCGCGCCTTCGGCCAGGAACACGATAAAACACAGGCAGCCGATAAACAGCACCACGCCATGGGGAATCGCAAATGCCGGCCCCGAGCTCTCACTGCCGTAAGGCAGCAGGTGCGGGGCGGCCTTGAGCAAGGCCGCCAGGGTGATGACGATGACCACCAGGGTCGCCTGCAACGGCGACAGGCCCAGCGCCAACAGCCCGGAAACCCCCGCCGCACCGACAATCCCGCCCAGGCTGAACAGCCCATGAAAGCCCGACATCATGGTTTTGCCGCTGGCCCGCTCGACGATCACCGCCTGCAAATTGACCGTGGAATCCACCGTGCCCAGGCCGGCGCCGAACAGGAACAAACCGGCCATCAGCAAGGGGATTGAACTGACCGTGGCCAGCAGCGGCAGGGCCAGGCAGATCATGATCGTGCCGGCGCTGAGCACCCGGCGGCAGCCAAAGCGCGAGGCCAACGCCCCTGCTACGGGCATGGCGATGATCGACCCCACCCCCAGGCACAACAGCAACAGGCCCAGGGTGCCTTCACTCAGGTCTGCACGCGCCTTGGCGTACGGCACCAGAGGGGCCCAGGCGGCGATACCGAAACCGGCGATGAAAAAGGCGATGCGAGTCGACATTTGCTCCAGCCGCCCGGGAACCACGGGGGCAGAAGTGGGGATGGCAGTCATGGAAAATCCTTGGTTTTGCGTTCAACGAACGATGTCCGGCGTGACATCCTTGCACATCAGGCCTTGGGGCGCGAGCCGGGTTCCCTTGGGATGGCAGACGCTGCGTTCTGTAATACGCTGCTTGGCATTTGTGTAGGAAACCAGACGGAATCGCCGATGAAAACTTTCAGGGACGCTGCGCTATGACCCAGTTTTATGACGCGCGCGGCAATATCTACGGGGTGGTCAGCCCGGCCTTTTTACGCGCGCGGGGCATTGCGCTGCCCGACGGTGCCGCCCAGGCGGCGAGCACGCGCACGGTGTGGGCTGCCACGGCCATCGACTCCGAATGCACTTGGGGTTCGACGCCACGTCCTGCAGACGCCAAGGCCCACCGTTGCGACGGGTTGCTGGTCGGGCCGTTCCAGGCTGCGCCGCCGTTTGACCTGCTGATCGTCAATACCGATGGATCGCTGGCCGAGCGCAGTGGCAACGGCTTGACGATCTTTGCCCAGGCGCTCACCGACCAGGGCTTGATGACCGACGCCGCCGAATTGCGCGTACATCACGACAAAACCGATGCGGTTTCACCGGTGGTCACAAGGGTGACCCCTGCAGAGTATGAACAGGTGACCGGGTTCTGGCTGGAGCTGGGCGTGCCTGCATTCGGGCCGTCCGCCGTGGGCGCGCAGGGGGTCGGGCACCACGTGAGCGAGCTGGCGGCGATCAACCCGCAGTGGGCGCACAGCCAGTTTGTGCGAGTGGGCAACCCGCATTGCGTGACCTTGGTGGAGCAGGTGTCGGCATTGCCGGACAACCTGCACATGCAGCAGCACGCCTTGTTCGAGCGGTTGAAGGCGATTGCCTTCGCGCCGCCTGCGGGAGCGGGGCGGCCCTGTGTCGCCGGGGTGAATTTGCAATGGGCAGCGCGCCAGCCCGACAATCGGGTGATTGCGCGGGTGTTCGAGCGGGGCGAGGGGCCTACGGCGTCTTCGGGTACCAGCGCCAGTGCGGTGGCCTGTGCGGCATGGCGGGCGGGGTGGGTTGAGAGTGGTGAAGTCGCAGTGGTGATGCCGGGTGGGACGGCGCCGGTGCGTTTGCAGGAACAGGCTGACACCTTGGTTAGCGTCAGCCTGTTTGGCACGGCGCGGGTCTGTGACTGAACCCCCCCCCCCCCCCCAAATTTTTAAACAAACTCCACCTGCGCCGGCTGGCGCTTCATCAATACCTTGCCATTACGGATCGAGTACAGCGGCAGGCCCTGGCTGCGGATCACTTCATAGTCGCTGTCGGCCGAGAGGATCAACAGGTTGGCCGGCCGCCCCGGTTCCAGCCCGTAGCGGTCGCCCAGGGCCATGGCCTTGGCGCTGTTGTCGGTGACCAGGTCGAGGGCGCTTTGCAGGTTGCGGTAGCCGAGCATATGGCAGATGTGCAGGCCGGCTTCCAGTACACGCAGGATGTTGCCGTTGCCCAGGGGGTACCAGGGGTCGACGATGGAGTCCTGGCCGAAGCACACGTTCATGCCGGCTTCGAGCAGTTCGTTTACGCGGGTTACGCCACGGCGTTTCGGGAAACTGTCGAAGCGGCCCTGCAGGTGGATGCTCTCGGTGGGGCAGGACACGAAGCTGATCCCGGAGTGCCCCAACAGGCGAAACAGTTTGGCGCAGTAGGCATTGTCGTAGGAGCCCATGGCCGTGGTGTGGCTGGCGGTGACGCGCGCGCCCATGTCGCGGCTGCGGGCTTCTTCGGCGAGCACCTCGAGAAAGCGCGAGTGCGGGTCGTCGGTTTCGTCGCAGTGCACGTCCACCAGGCAGCCGGTGCGTTCGGCCAGGTCCATCAGGAACTTCACCGAACTTACGCCCTGGTCGCGGGTGTATTCAAAGTGCGGAATGCCGCCGATCACGTCGGCGCCGAGGCGAATGGCTTCCTCCATCAGCTCGCGGCCATTGCGGTAGGACTCAATGCCCTCCTGAGGAAACGCGACGATTTGCAGGTCGATCAGGTGCGCGCTTTCTTCGCGCACTTCGAGCATGGCCTTGAGCGCGGTGAGGTCCGGGTCGGTGACGTCGACGTGGGTGCGCACGTGCTGGATGCCATGGGCGGCGAGGGCCTGGATGGTCTTTTTGGCGCGGGTCTTGGTGTCTTCCCTGGTGATGGTGGCCTTGCGTTCGCCCCAGCACTCAATGCCCTCGAACAGCGTGCCGCTCATGTTCCAGCGCGGCTCGCCGGCCGTGAGGGTGGCGTCGAGGTGGATATGCGGTTCGACAAAAGGCGGGGTCACCAGGTTGCCGGCGGCATCAATGTCATCCGGCCCCACGGTCGGCACGCTGGTTTGTGGGGTGATGCTGGCGATCCGGCCGTGTTCCAGGTGCAGATCATGCAGGCCTTCACGGTCGCGCAGGCGGGCGTTGATGATGTGCATGGGCAAGTTCCTCTTGGCTAAAAACAGTTCAGGCAGACTGCCGCCAGATCATCAGCGCGATGCTGATGTCCAGGCGGTCATAAGAATTTTCCAGCCGCAGCCCGCACAGGGCTTCCATACGCTGGATGCGGTGCGTGCGGTGCAGAGCCAGGCGCGGGGCGGCAGTCATCAGGTTACCATTCTCGTGGAACCCGACGTCCAGGGTCGGCCTCAGACTCATGCCCGTGCGTCAGCCAACGGCGCGCGAACCCGTAGCAGGGCGGTGAGCGCGATGTAGGTCAGCGACGCGACAACAATCCCCACCAACGGCGCGACCCACGGCGAGTTGAACGCCAGCACGGTGCCCACGGCATACGCCACCAGCCCCGGCCAGTTGAAGGCCGGCAGGCGTGCATCCGCCAGGCGCGGGTATCGGCCGCGATAGCGGTAGAAGAAGTCCGCCATGATCACCCCGCCAATCGGCGGAATCACGGTGCCCAGCAGAATCAGGTAGGGCACCAGCATGTCGTACATGCCGAGCAAGGCGAGCAGGGTGCCGATGACCGCGCCGGCCAGGGTCACGGTCTTGCGGCGCCGGGTGCGCAACAGGTTGCAACCGGCCACGGCGAAGTTGTAGATCGTATTGTCCTGGGTGCTCCAGATATTCAGCAGCAGCATGGCCATCGCCGCCATGGCGAAGCCTTGCAGCAGCAACACTTCCACCACGTCGGGCTGCTGATAGACGATGGCGCCATACGCGCCGATCAGCACCATCAGGCCATTGCCGATAAAGAAGCCGATCAGGCTGGCCAGCACTGCCACCTTTGCCGAGCGCGAAAACCGCGTCCAGTTGGTGGCCTGGGTCGCGCCGCTGACAAAGGTGCCGAACACCAGGGTGATCGCTGTGGACAAATCCAGCTCGCCGCTCGGCACCACCGCCAGCAAGCCGTCGAGCCCGCCGACTTTCACCGTGGCCACCCACATCGACACAAACAGCAGGATGCCCATGGCCGGCACGGCGATGTAGGAGAGAATCTCCAGCCCGCGATAGCCCACGTAGGCCGTGGCGCAAAACACCAGGCCGAACAGCACCATCAGGGCCAGCACGCTGCCCTGGCTCAGTTCGAAATACTTGCCGAGCACTACCGCGGCGGTGGCGGTGCCCCAGGCGTACCAGCCGATCTGGGTGAAACCGAGGATCAAGTCACTGAGCTTGCTGCCCACTTCGCCAAAGCAGAAGCGGCCCATCAACACCGAGTTCAAGCCGCTCTTGAAGGCGATGTAACCCAGGCCGGCGGCGTAGATGCCCAGCAGAAGGTTACCCAAGGCCACCACGCCGAGCATCTCGGTGAAACTGAACGCCACTCCCAGCTTGCCGCCGGCAAACATGGTCGCGGTAAAAAACGTGAAGCCCAACAGCACCATGGCGGTGGACGCCAGGCCCTTGCGCGCATGCATCGGGACTTCGCTGAGGGGGTAGTCGTTGCCCGGTTCTTGCTGCGTCATGTGCCTTGCTCCCTGAATGAGTGACGCAGGCCTGTTGCACTGCGCGTGCCAAATCAGCGGCAGTGAAGGGCGCACGGTCGGCACTGTGCACGCTGCAGAGTATTTATAGCCAAATCGGGGAGAAATGCAGGAAGGGCTGTTCGCCGTGCCCAGTCGGGCACGAAAGCGGTGCAGCGGTGATACAAACTGGATCAGTCGCTCGGGCACAAAAAAACCACCGCAAGGGTGGTTTTTTCACATCAAAGGCTTACTCGCCGCGATAGATGCAGCCGCTGGTGCAGGTCTCATGGATGCGGATCGCACTGAGTTCCGGCAGCAGGGGTTTCAACTCGTTCCAGATCCACTTGGCCAGCACTTCGCTGGTAGGGTTTTCCAGGCCGGGGATGTCGTTGAGGTAGTTGTGGTCGAGGCGTTCGTAGAGCGGCTTGAAAATCGCCTTGATCTCCGAGAAGTCGCGAATCCAGCCGGTATGGGGGTCGAGGTCGCCGCTCAGGTGGATCGCCACCTTGAACGAATGCCCATGCAGGCGCCCGCATTTGTGGCCTTCCGGCACGTGCGGCAGGCGGTGGGCGGATTCGAATGTAAATTCCTTGAAGATTTCCACAGTATTTTCAGCTCGGTCAGTATCTGGCAGGCGGCGAGTTTAACAGCTTGATCCCTCTGCGCGCATACCGCTGGGTCAGAGGGCTTGCAGGCGCTCGCCGAGCCCACCGTTATCGGCCAGTTGCAGAAACTCATCGCCCAGCCGCCGGCTCTCGCTCATTGCGGTTTGCCAGTATTTGTTGCGGCTCGCGTCGTCGCCCATGAAGCGCTTGAAGTCGCTGCGGTCCGGCAGCTTGCCGTGGGGCAGGCGGGCGAGGTAATCCCTGGACGGCGCGAGGAGCAGCACATCCTGCAGGCCCTGTTGACTGCTGCGCCGCCACGGCAGGCCCTTGTCGAACCAGCCGGGGATGACCCGGTCGGTGAAGTGCGGGTACAGCACGATGTCGTCGCCGTGGTAGGGCAGGTCGAGGTGATAGTCCAGCAGGCCGCCGTCGCGGTAGGTGCCGGCGCCGGCACCGGGCAGGTCGCGCACGCCTTGCATCACCATGGGGATCGAGCCCGAGGCCAGCAGCGCCTGGCGCAGGTTGCCGAGGTCCAGGCTGAGGAAACGCGAGGGGAAATCCGTGAGTGCATGCAGCGGCGGCGCCTGGCGCGGGTCATGGACGATCAGCCGCTCGAAATGCCGCGCCAGCCGCGCCCGGCCGCGCAGGTTGTCGGCAATCACCGACGACAGCCCCAGCCCCAGCCGCCCTCGGTGGTCATCGGCGAGCAGGCCGTGGCTTTTGACCACCATGATGTTCAGGCGGTAGTCGGGGTTGTCCAGCACCCGTGCATCGCGCCCGGCCAGCAGGTCGTCGAGCATGCGCTGGCAGCTGTGGCTGACCTCGGCCATGGTCACGCCTTTGGCAAAACGCTGTTCGTTGTACAGGCGGCCGAGGTCCAGCAGGCCTTGCACCGGGTCGGGCAGGCAGGCGCTGGCAAACCGCCAGGAGCCGATGGACGCGCCGATCAATGCGCGTTCCCGTGGCGCGCGCGGCAGCCAGTCGCCGAACAACGCCAGGTCCAGGCCCTGGATGCCCAGCGCCTTGGGGCCGCCGGCCGCGCCGGGGAGGATGCCGACGTCGGCAGGCGCCAGGCCCTGTTCGCGGATGCGGGTGAACGCGCGTTTACCGGCCTTGAGGGTCAGGGCCGGGAACTTGATGTGGATGGCTGTCATGCCGGTCTCCGTTGAAGCGAGCGGGGCATTATAGGAAATCTCGCCGAGAGTGAAATAAACAGCTGGCCCGGAATTGCCATGGTGGCAATTCAGTTTCAGTTAAGTTGCAGGGGGTACCGTGCCGGCGTAGGAAAAATATTGTGTAACGGAGACTTTTCATGAAGCGCCTCACAGCTCTGGTCGCCGCCGCTATCATCGCCTTTACGGCAACCCAGGCGGCAGCGGTGGGCCCCGACAAACCGCTGACCGTGCCCGCCACTGTTACTATTGTGGCTTTCGATCAACTCGACGCCACGGCCCTGGCCCTGCATCCCGGTTCGACGCTGCAAGATACCGACCTGGATGAGGCCTATGGCAAGTATGTGTATGAAGTCGAACTGCAAGATGCCAACGGCATTGAATGGGATGTTGAATTGGACGCGCTCTCCGGGCAGGTTCTCAAGAATCATCAGGATACGTAATGAAGGTAAATTTACGCGCCGGCAGCCGAGCACTGTTGTTGCTTATGGTGTTTTGCTCAAGCCTGGCGGCCCGCGACCTTAACCAGGATGAAGCCCTGGCGCTGCGCCAGCAGGGGGTTATCCTGCCGCTCGAGCAACTCTTGCAGCAGGCCATGGCACGCTACCCGGGCTCGCGGCTGCTGGAGGCGGAGCTGGAAAAGAAACACGGCCAATACGCCTACGAAGTGGAACTGGTAACCACCGAGGGCGTGGTGCGCGAGATCAAGCTCGACGCCACCTCCGGTGCGCTGATCAAAGACGAGGAAGACTGATGCGCCTGCTCCTGGTGGAAGATAACGTACCCCTGGCCGATGAGCTGCTGGCCGGCCTGCAGCGCCAGGGCTACGCCGTCGATTGGCTGGCCGATGGGCGCGACGCCGCGTACCAGGGCCGCAGCGAGCCCTATGACCTGATCATCCTCGACCTCGGCCTGCCCGGCCTGCCCGGGCTTGAGGTGCTGGCGCAATGGCGCGCGGCCGCGCTGGCCACCCCGGTGCTGGTGCTCACCGCCCGCGATTCCTGGGCCGAGCGCATCGAAGGGCTCAAGGCCGGCGCCGACGACTACCTGAGCAAACCCTTTCACCCCGAAGAGCTTTACCTGCGTATCCAGGCGCTGTTGCGCCGTTCCCATGGCCAGGCCAACCAGCCCACCTTGCAGGCCGCCGGCCTGCATCTGGATGAAGGCCGCCAATGCGTGCTGCGCGATGGCGACGAGATCCAGCTGACCGCCGCCGAATTCCGCCTGCTGCGCTATTTCATGTTGCATCCCGAACAGATCCTCTCGAAAAGCCACCTGGCCGAGCACCTGTATGACGGCGAGACCGAGCGCGATTCCAACGTGTTGGAAGTGCACGTCAACCACCTGCGCCGCAAGCTCGGCCGCAGCGTGATCGAAACCCGGCGCGGCCAGGGTTACCTGTTTGGCGCCAGCCCTGCATGAAGTCGATTCAGCGGCGCCTGAGCCTGGGCCTGATCAGCGTGATGGTGGTGGTCGGCGTGGTGCTGGCGCAAACCAGCCTGTGGTTGTTCGAGGCCGGTTTGCAGCGTTACCTGGAAGCCGGGCTGCGCAACGATGCCGAGAACCTGCTGGTGGCGCTGGTGCGCGGGCCCAATGGTGTGCAACTGGATGAGCAGCGTTTGTCGCCGGCCTATCAGCGGCCGTTTTCCGGGCATTACTTTCGTATTGATTTTGCCGACACGCACTGGCGCTCCCGTTCGCTGTGGGACCAGGAACTGCCCCAACTGCCCGAGGCCGGGCTCAAGGGCAACCTGCAACTGGGGCCGGAGGGCCAGCAACTGCTGGTGCTGCGTTCGGACTACAAGCGTTTCGGCCAACGAATTTCCATCAGCGTGGCCCAGGACTACACCCCCGTGCGGGAAAGCTTTCGCCTGATGCGGCGAATCGGCCTGGTGCTGGGGGTGGTGGCGTTGCTGCTGGTGTTGGTCCTGCAACGGGTGACTGTGCGCCGGGCCCTGCGCCCGCTGGAAACTGCGCGCGAACAGATCGCCCAGCTGCAACAAGGCCAGCGCTCGCAACTCGATACCCAGGTGCCCCTGGAACTGGAGCCGCTGGTGGCGCAGATCAACCACCTGCTGGCGCATACCGAAGACAGCCTCAAGCGTTCGCGCAACGCCCTCGGCAACCTTGGCCACGCCCTCAAGACCCCGTTGGCAGTGCTGTTGAGTGCCGCCTCCAGCGAGGCGCTCAAGGATCACCCCGAGCTGAGCAAACTGCTGCGTGACCAGCTGGAGCAGGTGCAGCGACGCCTCAACCGCGAACTCAATCGCGCGCGCCTGGCCGGCGAAACCTTGCCCGGAGCCTTGTTCGACTGTGAAAAAGAACTGCCCGGCCTGCTGGCGACACTGAACATGATCCACGGCGAGCACCTGGACCTCAGCTACCACGTCGCCCCGGGCCTGCACCTGCCCTGGGACCGTGAAGACTTGCTGGAGCTGCTCGGCAACCTGCTGGACAACGCCTGCAAATGGGCGGACGCCGAAGTGCGTTTGACGGTCAGTGAGGCGCAAAAAAGCTACGTGCTGGCGGTGGAAGATGACGGCCCCGGCATCCCGGAAACCCAGCGCGACCAAGTGTTCAGCCGTGGCGCTCGCCTGGATGAACAGATTGACGGCCATGGCCTGGGGCTGGGGATCGTACGGGATATCGTCGAGGTGTGGGGCGGGGTGTTGCAGTTGCAGGAGAGTGAGTTGGGTGGGTTGAAAGTGCTGATTGAACTGCCCAAACGCTGACGCGGTTCAAATGTGGGAGGGGGCAAGCCCCCTCCCACATTAGATTCCCTGCAGCTTTCAGACCCGGAACTGATCCATCAAGCCCTGCTGCTGATTCGCCAGGCTGTTCAACGCCTGGCTGACCCGCGCCGACTCGTTGGCCTGCTCCGACAGCGATTCGGTCACATCGCGGATGGTCGCCACATTGCTGTTGATCTCCTCGGCCACCGCGCTTTGCTCCTCGGCGGCACTGGCGATTTGCAGGTTCATGTCGCTGATCACCGTCACCGCCTCGCCGATCTGGCGCAGCGCGGTAACAGCCTCGCCGACTTGCTCGACGCTGCCCTGGGCCTGGCGATAGCTGTTGCCCATGGAGCCGACGACCTCCTCGGTGCCGCTCTGCAAGTGCTCGATCACCAGGCGGGTTTCTTCCACCGATTCCTGGGTGCGGCGTGCCAGGTTGCGCACCTCATCGGCGACCACCGCAAAGCCACGGCCGGCCTCACCGGCGCGGGCGGCTTCAATCGCTGCGTTGAGCGCCAGCAGGTTGGTCTGTTCGGCGATGCCACGGATCACTTCCAGCACTGAGCCGATTTTCTCGCTGTTGGCGGCCAGGCCTTCGACCTGGGCCATGGCGGTGCTCATGTCCGCGGCCAGCTCGCCAATATTACGGGTGGTGCGGTCGATCACCGTGAGGCCGTCGCGGGTGGCCTGGTCGGCATCGCGTGCGGCTTGCGCAGCCTGGGCGGCGCTGCGGGCCACGTCCTGGGCGGTGGCGCTCATTTCGTGGGAAGCGGTGGCCACCTGGTCGACCTGGCGGTATTGCTGCTCCATGCCGGCGCTGGTTTGCGTGGCGATGGCGGCGGACTGGTCGGCGGTGCCACGGGCGTCCTGCACCGAGCGTTTCACTTCGGCGATGATCGGTTGCAGCTTGTCGAGGAAGCGGTTGAACCAGCCGGCCAGTTGGCCCAGCTCATCCTGTTTGTCATAGGCCAGGCGTCGGGTCAGGTCGCCTTCGCCGCTGGCGATGTCTTCGAGCATGTGCGCCACGCCGAGGATCGGCCGGGTCACGCTGCGCGCCATCAGCCACACCAGCATCAGGCCAACCACCGCGGCCAGCAGGCCCAGGCTCAGTTCGAGCAGGGTGCCACGGGTGTTGTCGGCGTCCATCTGCGCTTTCAGCGCTTCGGCGGGGCCCACCAGGACTTTTTCCGGTACATCCAGCAACACGCCCCACGGCTTGCCGTCGGGGATGGGGGCGAAGGGCGCGAGCACCTTGAGTTGATGGTCGGTGCGCAAGCTGCGGATCTGCGTGCTGCCGGCCAGCGCGCTGATCAACTGGGCGCCGTTGGTCGTGTCGACCTTGTCCAGGCGCTGGCTGAGCTTGCTCGCGTCCGCGCTGTAGCCGGCGAGTATGCCGGTGGGGCTGAGGATGCTGACCTGGGTCTGGCCGTCATACAGCTTGTGGCTGGCCTGCTGGCTCACGGCCTGCAGGCTGTTGAGGTTGATGTCCACCGACAGCGAGGCGATGACTTTGCCATTGACCATCAGTGGAAACACGATGCTGGTCATCAGCACGTTTTGCCCGTCGATCACGTAAAAGTACGGCTCGATCACACAGGGCTTGAGGGTGCTGCGCGGGCAGGTGAACCAGGCGTTGGCCTTCTCGCCGCTGGGTCCGATAGTGGTGTCGGACATGTCGCTTTCCGGCAGTGCCATCGAGGTCAGCTTGCCGGGGGTGGGCTGCGACCAGTACAGGGCGAAGCGGCCCTTGTCGTTGCTGCCCAGCTCGGCCTGGTCGGCGAACAACTCGTCCTTGCCGTCCAGCGCATTGGCTTCGAACACCAGGGATAGGCCGAGCAGGTCCGGGTTGGCCTGCAGCGCGGCCTTGACCTGGCGGGTCAGGTCTTCGCGGGTGTCGAAGGCGTCGAGGAAGCGCTTCTCGGCTTGCTCGCGCAGGAACAGCACCTGGCGGGAGAAACCGTGGCCGTATTGGTAGGCGTCCATGAACTGACGGCGGATGCCCAGCGCCTGCACTTCACCCTGGGCCTCGATGCGCGCCTGGGCCGCTTCATCGAGCATCTGCATGCTCGACGCTTTGACCTGCTCCGAGCTTTGCGCCATGCGATACAGCGACAAACCCACCAGCAGGGTCACGATCCCCAGCAGGCAAAGGCCGGCGAGCAGGGTGATTTTCCATTGAATGGAGAGCTGCCTAAGCGACATCGGTACATCCTTACCTGAAAACACATAGAGCCTGTGTATCGGCCGATCTGGGATTTTCTTAATCAAACGGTCAATTTAATTCTGAAAGCGGCGCCGTTTTTTGACATGCGCTCCCACCTGTAGCAAAGTGCGCGCCCTCTAATAAGACCGCCTTCAAGCCTGCACGCTGGCAGCCAACCCCATGGCCGCCGGGGCGCGGGCATGCCTGTTTTTATGTTTTTTGCCTGAGGTAACCATGATTAACGCAGTCATCGCCGCGGTCGGCACCATGCTGGTGCTCAGCTTGTCCCGTGTGCATGTGGTCATCGCCATCATCGTCGGCGCCCTGGTGGGCGGGCTGACCGGTGGCCTGGGCATCGAGGCCACGCTCCAGGCCTTCAACGGCGGCCTGGGTGGCGGTGCGACCGTGGCCTTGTCCTACGCTTTGCTCGGCGCGTTCGCAGTGGCGATTGCCAAGTCCGGCCTGGCCCACGCCCTGGCGGACAAGGCCTTGCTGCTGGTGGATCGCCAGGAAGCCACCGGTGGCAGCCACGTCAAATGGCTGCTGATCGGTCTGTTGTGGGTGGTGGCGATTGCTTCGCAGAACATTCTGCCGATTCATATCGCGTTTATCCCGCTGCTGGTGCCCCCGCTGCTCTATGTGTTGACCAAGCTGCAACTGGACCGCCGTTTGATTGCCTGCGTGATGACCTTCGGCCTGATCACCCCTTACATGTTCCTGCCGGTGGGCTTCGGCAATATCTTCCTCAATCAGATCCTGCTGGCCAACGTGGCCAAGAGCGGCGTGGACATCAGCCAGGTCAACGTGACCCACGCCATGAGCCTGCCGGCGCTGGGCATGGTGGTCGGCCTGCTGGTGGCGGTGTTTATCAGCTACCGCAAAAAACGCGTGTATGACCTGGAGAAAATCGAACGGGTCGAGCAGGTGGCCGTGCAGTACAACCCGCTGACCCTGCTGGTGGCCGGTGTGGCGATTGCGTCGGCGTTCTTCATTCAATTGTGGCTGGACTCGATGATCATCGGCGCGCTGGCCGGGTTCCTGATTTTCTCGGTGTCGGGCATCGTGCGCTGGCGCGACACCGACGACCTGTTCACCGAAGGCATGAAGATGATGGCGATGATCGGCTTCATCATGATCGCCTCGTCGGGGTTTGCCGAAGTGCTCAAGGCCACGGGTGATGTGCGCTCGCTGGTGGAAGCCTCGGCGGCGTTCATCGGCCATAGCCGTGGTGTTGGCGCATTGCTGATGCTGCTGGTGGGGCTGCTGGTGACCATGGGCATCGGCTCGTCGTTTTCCACCGTGCCGATCCTGGCGGCGATCTTTGTGCCACTGTGCGTGCAACTGGGCTTCAGCCCGGTGGCGATCGTGTGCATCGTCGGCACGGCGGGAGCGCTGGGCGATGCCGGTTCACCCGCCTCGGATTCCACCCTCGGCCCGACCTCCGGCCTGAATATCGACGGCCAGCATCACCATATCTGGGACACCGTAGTGCCGACGTTCCTGCACTACAACATCCCGTTGCTGGCGTTTGGCTGGTTGGCAGCGATGAGCCTATAACCTACAGATATTTCCCGGATGGCCGATAACTTCTCCAAGTCGCCTAATAAGAGAGAAAAAGCCATGCGTCTGAGTTTGAAGGCCAAAGTCCTGTCCCTCGCGGTTGTGCCGGTGTTGCTGTTTGCCGTGGTGATCAGCCTGACCACCGTGTGGATCCTGCAAGGGCAGGCACGCAACGAGGTGGACGAAACCCGCCAGCGCCTGCTCAACGACGCCAAGGCCACCCTGCAAAGTTATGTGGAAGTGGCCATGAGCACCATCAAGCCGCTCTACGACGCAGCCGCCCCCGGCGACACCGCCGCGCGGGCCCAGGTGGTCAAGCTGCTGTCCAACACCAGCTACGGCAAGGACGGCTACTTCTTCGGCTACGACTCCGAGACCATCCGCCTGTTCAAGGGCAACAGCCCCGACGGCGTGGGCAAGAGTTTCAAGGATAATCGCGACCCCAACGGGGTCTACGTCAACCGCGACCTGGTCAAGGTCGGCAAGGACGGCACCCACTACCTGCAATACAGTTCCACGCAGCCAGGGCAGACCGAACTGGTGCCGAAAATGGGCTACACCGAATACCTGCCCAAGTGGGACATGGTGATCGGTACCTCGGTGAACCTCGACGGCATCGAAGCCCAGGTGGCGGTGGTCGAAGCCAAGGTCGAAAAACGCATGGAGGGCGTGCTGCTGAGCATCCTCGGCGTGGCCGTGGTGGTGCTGCTGGTGATCGCCGCCGTCGGCATGCTGCTGGCCAATACCATCCTGCGTCCACTGCACTTGATGAAAGCCAACCTCGACGACATCGCCGCCGGTGAGGGCGACCTGACCCGCCGCCTGGCCATCACCAGCCAGGACGAACTCGGCGACCTGGCCGGCGCGTTCAACCGCTTTGTCGACAAGATCCACGGCTTGGTGCGCCAGATCACCGAGATGACCAGCCAGTTCACCGGCCTGGTCAGCCAGGTATCCGACCAGGCCCAGCGTTCCGAGCAGGCCATGGAGCGCCAGCGCCACGAAACCGACCAGGTGGCCACGGCCATCAATGAAATGTCCTCCGCCGCCCAGGAAGTCGCGCGCAGTGCCCAAGGCGCCTCGGTGGCCGCGCAACAAACCGACGTCGAAGGCCAGGCTGCCAAGCGCGTGGTCGACGGCAGCATCGCGCAGATCCACGCGTTGGTGAACGATATCCGCAGCAGCGGGGTGTCCCTCGACAGCCTGCAGCAGGACGTGTCGTCGATTGTCAGTGTGCTCAGCGTGATCCGCTCGATTGCCGAGCAGACCAACCTGTTGGCCCTCAACGCCGCGATCGAAGCCGCACGGGCAGGGGAAGCCGGGCGCGGGTTTGCGGTGGTCGCCGACGAAGTGCGCGCGCTGGCCAGTCGCACCCAGACCAGCACCCAGGAAATCCAGGGCATGATCGACCGCCTGCAAAAGGGCACCGAGGCCGCCGTGGACGCCATGCGCCGTTCCAGCGATGCCGGCGACGGCACCTCGGCCCAGGCCAACCAGGCCGGCGCGTCGCTGGACACCATGGCCCAGTTGATCGGCACCATTAACGCGATGAACGCGCAGATCGCCAGCGCCGCCGAAGAACAAACCGCCGTGGCCGAAGAGATTAACCGCAGCGTGCATCAGATCGCCGTGGCGGTGGACAGCGTGGCCGATGAAACCCAATTGGGCGCGCAGACCTCGCGCAGCCTGGCCGATCTTGGCCAGCGGTTGGGGCAGTTGGTCGGCCAGTTCCGGATCTGATCAGCCATAGCAATCACCCGCGATGACCGCGTGCGGGTGATCGCCGCTGCTGCGCGGCCACCCGCTAAACGTCGCGCATCAGCAGGCCGAAACGCAGGTCCATCGCGGCCGGCACGCGCACATAAACGGTGTGGCCGTCGCCCGGCGCCACTTCGATGGCTGCGTCCTTGGCGTTGTGCAGGCTGGCCAGGTCAAAGTGGAAATTGCCGGCGGGCGTCATCAATTCCAAGTGATTGCCCACCGCAAAGCGGTTCTTCACCTTGACCTCGGCCAACTCGCCGCGCCGCTCGCCCGTCAGCTCGCCGACAAACTGCTGGCGCTGCGAGACCGAGCTGCCGTTCTGGTAGTTCTGGTATTCGTCGTGCACATGGCGCCTTAGGAAACCTTCGGTGTAGCCGCGCTGGGCGAGGGATTCGAGGTCGGTCATCAAGCCTTTATCAAAGGCGCGACCGGCCACCGCATCATCGATTGCCTGGCGATACACCTGGGTGGTGCGCGCGCAGTAGAAGTGCGACTTGGTGCGGCCTTCGATCTTCAGCGAATGCACACCCATGCGGGCCAGGCGCTCCACGTGCTGCACGGCGCGCAGGTCCTTGGCGTTCATGATGTAGGTGCCGTGCTCGTCCTCGAAGGCGGGCATCTGCTCGTCGGGGCGGTTGGCTTCCTGCAACAGGAATACCTGGTCGGTCGGCGTGCCGATGCCCAGTGTCGGCTCACACGTCTGGACGATATCCCCGGTGGCGTTTTCCTGCGCCGGCGTGGCCTGGTATTTCCAGCGACAGGCGTTGGTGCAACTGCCCTGGTTGGCGTCGCGCTTGTTCATATAGCCCGACAGCAGGCAGCGCCCGGAATACGCCATGCACAAGGCGCCGTGCACAAACACTTCCAGCTCCATGGCCGGCACCTGCTGGCGGATTTCGTCGATTTCTTCCAGCGACAGTTCCCGCGACAGGATCACCCGGCCAATCCCTTGCTGCTGCCAGAACTCCACGCTGGCCCAGTTCACCGTATTGGCCTGCACCGACAAGTGAATCGGCATCTGCGGGAAGTGTCGGCGCGCCAGCATGATCAGCCCCGGGTCGGACATGATCAGCGCATCCGGGCCCATGGCGATCACCGGCGCCAGGTCCTTGAGGAAGGTTTTCAGCTTGGCGTTGTGCGGCGCGATGTTCACCACCACGTAAAAACGCTTGCCCTGGGCATGGGCCTCGTCGATGCCGAGGGCCAGGTGGGCGTGGTCGAACTCATTGTTGCGCACGCGCAGGCTGTAGCGCGGCTGGCCGGCGTAGACCGCATCGGCGCCGTAGGCGAAGGCGTAGCGCATGTTTTTCAGGGTGCCGGCGGGGGCGAGCAATTCGGGGGCTTGGATGGGCGGCATCGGGTCGGGTCGCAAAAGGTCGCGAGCGTAAAGCACTGCGCCCAAGGCTTTATTGATCTGGGTCTACGCTTACCGCAACAAAGATGGCACTCCCAGGCTTTGCAGCGGACTAAGCACCTGGACGCAAATGCGCGTCCGGCTTTTTTGACATGGACCGGACATGAATCAAACCAACCTGCAATTCAAAACCCTGCTGTTGCTGCTGGGCCTGGTGACCGTCGCGTTTATCTGGATATTGCTGCCGTTCTACGGCGCGGTGTTCTGGGCGGTGATCCTCGGCATCATCTTTGCCCCGCTGCAGCGTCGCCTGCAGCAGCGCTTTGGCTGGAACCGCAACCTCACGTCCCTGAGCACTTTGACGGTGTGCCTGGTGATCGCGATTCTGCCGGTGATCATCACCAGCGCCTTGCTGGTGCAGGAGGGCGCCACGCTCTACAAGAACGTCGAGAGCGGCAAGCTGGATGTGGCCGGGTATATCGAGCAGTTCAAGAATTTCCTGCCGCCGTACTTCCAGCACCTGCTGGACCGCTTCGGCATGGGCAACCTGGAAGGGCTGCGGGAAAAGATCGTCAAGAGCGCAATGCAGGGCAGCCAGTTCTTTGCGTCCCAGGCGTTCAGCTTCGGCCAGGGCACGTTTGATTTCCTGGTGAGCTTTTTCATCATGCTGTATCTGCTGTTTTTCCTGCTGCGCGACGGCCCCGAGCTGGTGCGCAGGGTGCGCACGGCGGTGCCGCTGGCCGAGCCGCAGAAGCGTCGCCTGCAACTCAAGTTCAATCGGGTGGTGCGTGCCACGGTCAAGGGCAACGTGCTGGTGGCCGTGACCCAGGGTGCGCTGGGCGGTTTGATCTTCTGGTTTCTGGACATTCCCAGTGCGTTGCTCTGGGCGGTGTTGATGGCATTTCTGTCGCTGTTGCCGGCGGTGGGCGCAGGCATTGTGTGGGGGCCGGTGGCCGCCTACTTCCTGTTGAGCGGTTCGATCTGGCAGGGCGTGGTGCTGGGGTTGTTCGGCGTGTTTGTGATCGGCCTGGTGGACAACGTGCTACGCCCGATCCTAGTGGGCAAGGACACCAAAATGCCGGACTACCTGATTTTGATCTCGACCCTCGGCGGCCTATCGGTGTTTGGCCTCAACGGGTTTGTGATCGGCCCCCTGGTGGCGGCGCTGTTCATGTCCAGCTGGGCGCTGTTTGTCGAAAGCAAGCCGCGGGTCAAGCTGCCATTGCCGTGACGGTCAGGCGTGCAGCTTGAAGTTCGAGGCCTGTTGCAGTTGTTGTTCAGCGGCGGACAAGGATGTGAGCGGGCCGCTGATGGCTTCGCCGTCGCGTACCAGGTACCAGCAGGCGAGCAAACCCGACTCCCGAAGACGGGCGGGGACGGCGCTGCCGATGACGGACATGATTTGAACAGTGGGCATAAGAACCTCCAATCGCAATGGAGGTCACCTTACGGCGTCGGGCGATGTAGGAAAAATCACCTGTCTCGATAGTCGACATCGATGAGAGGTGTCAGTCCACCACTTGATCGAGCATGCTCACTACTTCCTGCTCACTGAGCAGGCCCTTGCGCACCAGGTTTTCCGCGAGCAAGGCGAGGAATTTGGCGCTGCGGTGGCCTTCCAGGTGCTTGAGTTCCGTGAGGGCGCTGTACACCTTGCTGGACGTACAGAGGCCAGCGGTGCGGTGGGGGTTTTGCGTGGGCATGGTCAGTCGTCCTTGTTGTTATTGGGTGGACAGGCTCGAGAGTGGGCGTGTGTCGTGACGCAAACATGACAGCGCAAGCCCGGTTTGAGCAAGTAGACATTGGTGTCAATCATGTGCGATTTGGCCTCGGTCATTGTCCTCAGAGCGACATTGGCACTCTGAAACCGGACTTTGCGCGCAAAAAAAGGCCCCGCGTGTAAGCGAGGCCTGTTCCAGACGCAGGAATTGCCGATTACCAGCCGCGGCCATAATAGCCGTGGGGAGGGCCGTAGTAGCCACGCGGTGGGCCGTAATAGACGGGCGCCGGGCGGTAATACACCTGCTGCTGCACATACACAGGCGGTGGCGGTGCGTAGTAGACCGGCGGCGGGGCGGCATACACCGGTTGCGGCTGCACATACACCGGTTGCTGCACATAGACCTCGCGGGGTTGGCTGGCAACCACGGAGCCCACCACGGCGGCGCCGACTAACGCACCCAAGACAGCCGGGCCACCCCATCCACCACCGTGGGCGGAGGCTTGGCCGGCCATAGCGAGTGCACCGATAAGCAAGGCGATCTTGGGGATTTTACGAATCATGGTCATTCCTCGGTTAGCCCCTGCGCTTGTGGTCTGCAATCAATAGACTCAAGTAATGTCGCGGGGATACTTTTAAGACAACGTATTTCTGAAAAACAGCACGGCCGCTAGGTAAAGGTTGTGTAAGGTCTGTACCGATTTGCTTACTCAAAGGAGTTTTCCATGCAGATGCACCCCAACAAGGACACCCAACTGTGCATGTCACTGTCGGCGCGCCCTGGAAACTTTGGCCTGCGATTTCATAACCACCTGTATGAACAGCTGGGTCTGAACTTCTACTATAAGGCCTTCAGCAGCCGGGATTTGCCCGGCGCGATAGGTGGTATCCGTGCGTTGGGCGTGCGCGGTTGTGGGGTGTCCATGCCCTTCAAGGAAGCCGCGATTGCCTTGGTGGACGAACTCGACGCGTCGGTTCAAGCCATCGACTCGCTGAACACCATCGTCAATACCGACGGCCACCTCAAGGCCTACAACACCGATTACATCGCCGTTGAGCAACTGCTTAAAAAGCACGCCGTGCCCAGGGAATCGACCTTTGCCCTGCATGGCAGCGGCGGCATGGCCAAGGCCGTGGCCAGCGCCTTGCGCGATGGCGGTTACACCAATGGCGTGATCGTGGCGCGCAACGAAGCGGCGGGCCGGGCGCTGGCGCGCAACCTGGGCTATGAGTGGCAGGCACAGCTTGGGGATTTACGCCCGCAGATGCTGATCAACGTGACCCCCATCGGCATGACCGGCGGCGCCGAGGCGGATGCACTGGCGTTCGAGGCGGATGCAGTGGATAACGCGCAGACTGTCTTCGATGTGGTGGCGATTCCCGCCGAAACACCGCTGATCGTGCGTGGGCGTGCCCAAGGCAAGCGGGTGATTACCGGTTTGGAAGTGATCGCGATTCAGGCATTGGAGCAGTTTGTGCTTTATACCGGAGTGCGGCCGACGCAAGAGCAGTTTGAGGCAGCAGTCGCCTTTGCCCGAAGCTGACCAGGGCGCCACCTGATCCATCTGGATTAGGTGGCGCTGACTGAGGGGATTGTGCTGCATCGGGACTTAACGGTTTGATTCGCTTAAGGCGAGTATTTCAGCAGCGGCGCAAGTCGTGTTCAGAGTTTCCTCAACTGGCGCAAAGCGCGTCCTGAAGTGGAATCATGGCTTGGCTTGGCGAAGTACCAGTTGCGACAGGCGGGTCTTAACCCGGAAGCAGAACTCACGAATTTGAAATTGATAAGCCGGCAGCACCATATAGTTGATATCGGAACTAATGGAATCTTTAATCTGCATGTATTTACCGGTCTTGCTGGCAATCGCCTGGTATTCCGCTTCGTATTTAGCGTAAGAGGCTTTGTTGTAGATCTTTAATACATCCAGCTCTTTACGGCACTGCTCAGCGCGGTTTTCGTTCAAGTTTGTTTCGGATTCTGGCTGAGCGGCGTCCGATGAGGCATGGGTTTGGGCGTTAGCATTGGCGTTCGCAGGTGCAGCCTCATAGCGCACGGTGTAAGGCGCAGCCGGCTCTGCTGGTGTGGGATGTGCAACCTCAGCAGGTGATTGCTGGACGACTGCAGGCGGTGGAGTTTCTTTGGGTTTTTCTGGAGTTTTCGAAGCGCATCCCGAGAGGGCAAGTCCTGCCAGTACAACAACGCCACACATTTTATTCATCAGTTCCACCAAAGATTTAATTATGAACGGCTGAGTCGTTACGGTCTGGGCAAAGGTAAAAACACATTCACCGATGGGGTGTAAATTTTCTACCAGCCTCAAGGCGCTCAGCCTCTCTTCCCTGAGTGCGCAGGTGGACGATAATAGTAAAAAAATACCGGGCTGACGAGTAAAAGCTCGCCAGAAACACCACAAATTTAATGGGATAGTTACTGTGGGGGGACGCCTGAGAGAGCGGGGTAACAGGTTATCGATCTGTGACGGGTGCACCGCTATCGGGGGCAAGCCCCCTCCCACATTTGAACGGTGTTATGCCTGTTCCAACTGGGACAGGCGCTCTTCCAATGCGGCAATCCGGGCTTCCAGTTCTTCAATACGCTCGACGGAAACCGCTGTGCCACGCTCCACGGGAGTACCTCGCGCCGAAATAATCGCCTCGATATCCGCCGGATCGCCCAACGCATGGGTATAACGATCTTCCCGCTGCCCGGCCTGACGCGGCACCAGCAGCGCCAGCCCGCGTGCGATCAGGCGTTCGAGCTGATGCACGACCTGCTCGGCATCTTCAAAATCATGCATGCGCCCGCTGCGGGTCAGCAGTTCATTGACGGTTTGCGGCCCGCGCAAAAACAGCAGCCCGGTCAGGATCACCTGGGCCGGCACCAGCTCCAGCGCCTTGTCCACGCGATGCTCCCAGCGGTCGGCGCGGCTGCCCATTACCAGGCGGGTGAAGCCTTGGCCTTCGAGCGCACGCAGGCTCTGGCCGACCTGGCCCTGGCTGAGGTTCATCACCGGTTCGCGGCTGGTCTTCTGGTTGCAGGCCAGCACCAGGGCGTTGAGGGTCAGGGGATAGGTTTCCGGGTTGGTCGCCTGTTTTTCGATCAGGCAGCCCAGGAGGCGGATTTCCGTGCTGTTCAGGCGCGGCTCAGGGGTGTCGGTGTCGTGCTCGGCGGTCATCGCGCGTTCCCTATGCAGTGAAGGCCTTAGCGTAAGCCCGAAAAAATAAAAGACAAGCAGCGGGCGTGTCTATAATCGCCGCTGGTTCAAACCGTGCCCTAACCATGAGACTGCCATGACTATTTCCCTGTACGCCGCTTCCATCCCAGTCTTCAAGCAAATGCTCAGCGCCCTGAGCGATGTGCTGAACAAAGCCGAAGCCCACGCCACCGCCAAGAACATCGAGCCCAACGCCCTGCTGCAAGCGCGCCTGTTCCCGGACATGTTCCAGCTGGTGCGCCAGGTGCAGATCGCCGTCGACTTCGCCAAGGGCGTTTCCGCGCGCCTGGCCGAGATCGAAGTGCCGAAATACGAAGACAGCGAAGTGACCTTCGCCGACCTGCAAGCACTGATCGCCAAGGTCCTGGCATTCGTCGACACCATCAAGCCCGAGCAAGTCGACGGCAAGGAAGGCATCGAGATCATCACCCGCCCAGGCACCCCGAAAGAGAAGCGCTTCAGCGGCCAGTCCTACCTGCTGACCTACGGCCTGCCGCAGTTCTTCTTCCACGTCACCACCGCGTACGCCTTGCTGCGCCATAACGGTGTGGAAGTGGGCAAGCGTGATTACATGGGCGCTTTCTAAGCACCCGGATACAAAAAAGCCCGGGGGTGTTCACTGAAGAACGCCCCCGGGCTTTTTTGTGTCCGGCTTTTAAGCTGGCTGCTCTTCCTTACCCAGGCATGCGGCCGCAGTAAACAGCACATCGGTGGACGAATTTAACGCAGTCTCCGCCGAATCCTGCAGCACGCCGATGATGAAGCCGACAGCCACCACCTGCATGGCAATTTCACTCGGAATCCCAAACAGGCTGCACGCCAGCGGGATCAGCAGCAGCGAGCCGCCGGCCACACCCGACGCGCCACAGGCACAAATGGCCGCGACCACACTGAGCAGCACCGCCGTGGGCAGGTCGACGGCAATGCCCAGGGTATGCACGGCCGCCAGGGTCAGCACGGTGATGGTGATCGCGGCGCCGGCCATATTGATAGTGGCACCCAGCGGGATCGATACCGAGTAGGTGTCTTCATGCAGGCCCAGGCGTTTGCTCAACGCCAGGTTCACCGGGATGTTGGCCGCCGAACTGCGAGTGAAGAACGCGGTGATACCGCTTTCGCGCAGGCACAGCAGCACCAGCGGGTACGGGTTGCGGCGCAGTTTCCAGAATACGATGGCCGGGTTGATCACCAGTGCCACGAACAGCATGCAGCCGATCAGCACCAGCAGCAGGTGCGCGTAGCCGAGCAGGGCGCCAAAACCGGAAGTGGCCAGGGTGGATGCCACCAGGCCAAAGATCCCCAGCGGCGCAAAGCGGATCACCACGCGTACGATCAGCGTCACGCCGTTGGACAGGTCATCCAGCACCGTGCGGGTGGTTTCGCCGGCATGGCGAATGGCAATCCCCATGCCGATGGCCCAGGCCAGAATACCGATGAAGTTGGCATTCATCAGTGCGCTCACCGGGTTGTCCACCACGCTCAGCAGCAGGCTTTGCAGGACCTCGCCGATGCCGCCGGGCGCGCTGACGGTGGCGTCATGGGTGGCGAGTACCAGCGAGGAGGGGAACCACATGCTGGCAATCACCGCGACCACGGCGGCGGCGAAGGTGCCCAGCAGGTACAGGAACAGGATCGGCTTGATATGGGTTTCCTGGCCGTGTTTATGGTTGGCGATCGACGCCATCACCAGCACAAACACCAGGATCGGCGCCACGGCCTTGAGCGCGGCGACAAACACCTTGCCGATAAACCCGGTGGCCTTGGCGGCCTCGGGCAGCAGCAAGGCCAGCAGGATACCGGCGATCAGGCCGATGACGATTTGGGTGACCAGGCTGACGCGCATAAGTCGTTGCAGAGGGGAGGGGGCAGCAGTCATAAACACTTGTCTCTAATTTTTTTGGTAGGGCGCAGCAATGCAGGCGGAAAGCTCCGTAGGAAGCAGGTCGCGGAGTCTAGCATGCTGCTCGAAGGCTCCCGCCCGGTGCGGCATTGCGTCACCCGTGCCGGCTGGGTTTGGCCAAATCCGGACATGTTCTGTTAAGATTCTGCCCTCTCATCTTTCCTCTCTGTCAGCGGGCCCTTCGGGCTGTCGTTGATGTCGTTGTTTCTGGAGTTTTCATGCTGTTTCCCATCCTGCTGCTGTCGGCCGCCGGCTTTACCGTGCTGACCACAGAGTTCGTTATTGTCGGGCTGCTGCCGTCCATCGCTCGAGACTTGAACGTCAGTGTGTCCCAAGCCGGGCTGCTGGTGACGCTGTTCGCGTTTACCGTGGCGGCCTTCGGGCCTTTTCTTACGGCGTACTTCGCACGTTTCCCACGCAAACGCCTGTTTATCAGCATTCTCATTATGTTTGGCGTGGCCAATACCGTGGCGGCCCTGGCGCCGAATATCTGGGTGATGGCTGTCGCCCGGTTGATCCCCGCGCTGGGCCTGCCGGTGTTCTGGGCCCTGGCCAGTGAAACCGCGGTGGATATCGTGGGCCCCGAATACGCCGGGCGCGCCATTGAAAAAATCGGCTTCGGCATCGTGTGCGCCACGGTGTTCGGCATCCCGGTGGGCACGCTGATTTCGGATATGTTCGGCTGGCGCACCGCGTTTGCCATCCTCGCGGTGGTGGCGCTGGCCAAGGCGTTGCTGCTGTTTATCTACCTGCCGGTGACCCAACCGAAAAATGATCAGGTCACCCTGCGTTCGCAGTTCAAAATCCTGCGTAATCCGCTGATGCAGGGTCATATCCTGCTGTCGATCCTGGTGTTCAGCGGCATGTTCACCGCCTACACCTACCTGGCGGACATCCTTGAGCGCCTGGCCGGCTTCGACGGCACGCTGGTGGGCTGGTGCCTGATGGGCTTCGGCGCGGTGGGCTTGCTCGGCAACTCCCTCGGCGGGCGCGCGGTGGACCGCCACCCGTTGATCGCATCCATGGTGTTCTGCGGCTTCATGATCGCGGGCATGGTCGCGCTGGTGCCGGCGATTCACTCCACCATCGGCCTGGCAGCGGCGATGGCCGTGTGGGGGGTGACCCAGGCGGCACTGTTCCTGGTCAGCCACGTGCGGCTGATGAAGGCCGCGCCCCATGCGCCGGCGTTCGCGGCGTCGCTGAACATCGCCGGGGCCAACCTGGGGATTGGCCTGGGCGCATTGGTCGGTGGGCATGTGATCGACACCTTCGGCCTGGGTAGCCTGGGTTTTGCCGCGTCCGGGTTTATCCTGGTGTCGATCCTGCTGGCACTGTGGTTGATGACCGCCAAGCAACCAGCCTTTACGGCAGGGCGGTAAACAGCTCGCGTCGGGCACCTTCGGTAATCGCCACGATGCCGGGGTGCTTGACCTTGCGCTCTACCGAGATCGCATAGAACGACTCGGTGACCGCATCGGTCTGGCCGATCAGCGCCACACCGTACTGGCGCACCACCTCTTCGGCGATCACGCTGGGGGCGATGAAAATCCCGCTGCCGGATTGCCCGAAGGCCTGCATCAGGGCGCTGTCGTCGAACTCACCAATGATTTTGGGTTGGATCTGCTGCTCGGCAAACCAACGCTGCAAACGGCTGCGCACCACGGTTTCGGCGCCGGGGATCAACAGCGGCGCGCCATGCAGGCACTGTGGGAAGTCGCCGCCGTAGCGGTCAGCCAATGCCTGGGTGGCGAAAAAGCTGATGCCACATTCCCCGAGTTTCTGGCTGTAGCCCTTGATGTCCAGGTGCGTGGGCATGGGGCTGTCGGAAATCACCAAGTCCAGGCGCTGGATCGCCAAGTCAGCCAATAACCGTTCGAGTTTGTCTTCACGGCAGGTGATGCGGATCGGCTCGCTGAGCTCCATGGTCGGCGCGATCAGCCGGTAAACGATGGACTTGGGCACCACATCCGCGACCCCGACCCGAAACACGATCTGCTGTTCGTTGGGCTGCGCGCGTAACATCGCTTCCAGTTCATTGCCGGTCTGGAACATCTGCTCGGCGTAGGGCAGGGCCTGGCGCCCGGCTTCGGTCAATTCCAGCTGACGACCGACGCGCTGAAACAAAGCGATGCCATAGGTGTGTTCCAACAGGCTGATCTGCCCGCTGATGGTCTGGGGCGTGAGGTTCAGTTGCTCACAGGCGCGCACGATGCTGCCGGTCTTGGCCACGACCCAGAAGTAGTGCAGTTGTCGATAATTGAGCACGGCGGTCTACACTTCGTAAAAATCGAAGTATACGCGAGAAAAATACGAATTTTCCTGAACTGTTCGCCTGCATAGAATGCCTCGCTATCGCGGGGCCACTATTTGGACCCAATGGTTCTAACGAGGAATACATCATGAAACTCAATTCTCTCGGCGCGGCGTCGTTGCTTGCGCTTTCATTGGTGATGATCAGCGGTTGTGATCAGGTCGAAAAAAGCGCCCAACAGGTGCTGGGCAAAGCCACCGAATCGGCCAAGCAGGCGATCGACGACACCCACAAGGCCGCCGAGCAGGCGTTGAGTGAAGCGACAAACGGCTTGATCAGTCCTGAAAAGCAGGAAGACGAGCAGGAAGAATCGAACAGTAACAAAGAAGCCTAATTTCCCAGTACAACGTCAGGACTGACCTATGGATTACCTTTTACAACTGGCCGCCAGCCCCACCGCCTGGGTGGCTCTGGCCACCTTGATCGTGATGGAAATCGTGCTGGGCATCGATAACCTGATCTTCATCTCGATCCTCACCAACAAGCTGCCCGAGCAGCATCGGGCCAAGGCCCGGCGCATCGGTATCAGCATGGCGTTGATCCTGCGTCTTGGCCTGTTGAGCACCATCGCATTTATCGTGCAACTGACCGCGCCGGTGTTCGAGGTGCTGGGCCAGGCGTTTTCGTGGAAGGACATGATCCTGATCGCCGGTGGCCTGTTCCTGGTGTGGAAGGCCACCACCGAGATCCACCACAGCATGGACCCGGAGCCGGAAGAGAAGGCCAGCGTCGGCAACACCGTGGCCATCGGTTTTGCCGCCGCCATCGGGCAGATCCTGTTGCTTGACCTGGTGTTCTCCATCGACAGCATCATTACCGCCGTGGGCATGACCGAGCACTTGCCGATTATGATCATTGCCGTGGTGACCTCGGTGATCGTGATGCTGGTAGCGGCCGAGCCGCTGGCCAAGTTCATCAACGACAACCCGACCGTGGTGATGCTGGCCCTGGGCTTCCTGATCATGATCGGCATGACGCTGATCGCCGAAGGCTTCGGCGCCCATGTGCCGAAAGGCTATGTGTACGCGGCCATGGCCTTCTCGGCGGCGATCGAGTGCCTGAACATCGCCCGGCGTAACCGCCACAAGCGTTTGCTCGCTGCCCGCCAGTAAGCGCTGAAACAAACAAGCCGGCTGGGTTCACAAGAGCCCAGCCGGCTTTTTGCTGTCTGTTAGAATCCGCGCACTTGATAGCTTGAGGTCCACCATGAACGAGCCGATTCGCCTTACCCAATACAGCCACGGCGCGGGTTGCGGCTGCAAGATCTCGCCCCAGGTGCTGGAAGTTATCCTCGCCGGCAGCGGCGCGCAGAACCTCGACCCCAACCTGTGGGTGGGCAACGCCTCCCGCGACGACGCGGCGGTGTACGCCATCGACGACGAGCGCGGGGTGGTCTCCACCACTGACTTTTTCATGCCGATTGTCGATGACCCCTTCGACTTTGGCCGCATCGCCGCCACCAATGCCATCAGCGACATTTACGCCATGGGCGGCGACCCGCTGATGGCCATCGCCATTCTGGGCTGGCCGGTGAACGTGCTGGCGCCGGAAGTGGCCCGCGAAGTGATCCGTGGCGGCCGCTCGGTGTGCGACGAAGCCGGTATCCCCCTGGCGGGCGGGCACTCCATCGACGCTCCCGAGCCAATCTTCGGCCTGGCAGTGACCGGCATCGTGCAAAAGCGCCATATGAAGCGCAACGACACCGCCACCGTCGGCTGCCAGCTGTACCTGACCAAACCCTTGGGCATCGGCATCCTCACCACCGCCGAAAAGAAAGGCAAGCTGCGCGAGGCGGATATCGGCCTGGCGCGTGACTGGATGTGCACGCTCAACAAGCCGGGCAGCCGTTTCGGCAAGTTGGCAGGGGTGACGGCGATGACTGATGTCACCGGTTTCGGCCTGCTGGGCCACCTGGTGGAAATGGCCGACGGCAGCGGCGTAACGGCCCGCATCGAATACGCCAAAGTCCCACGCCTGCCAGGGATCGAAGACTACCTGGACCAGGGCTGCATGCCCGGCGGCACCTTGCGTAACTTCGACAGCTACTCAAGCAAAGTCGGGCGCCTGCAAGAGCTGCACAAGCGCGTGCTGTGCGACCCGCAGACCAGCGGTGGCCTGTTGATTGCCGTGACGCCTGAGGGCGACGCCGAATTCCACGCGGTGGCCGCCGAGCTGGGCCTGAGCCTGGAGCCGATCGGCGCGCTGGTTGAGCGACAGACCCACGCGGTAGAGGTGTTTTGATGGCAACTGACATCACCGACTACCGCAGTATCTTCCTCAACGACCGGCCGATGATGGATACCCGCGCGCCGGTCGAATTCGCCAAAGGCGCCTTCCCGGGCGTCATCAACCTGCCGCTGATGACCGACGCCGAGCGCCAGCACGTCGGCACCTGCTACAAGCAGCAGGGCCAGCAGGCGGCCATTGTGCTGGGGCATGAGCTGGTGTCCGGCGCGATCAAGGCGGATCGCATCGCGCAGTGGGCGCAGTTTGCCCAGGCCAACCCCGAGGGTTACCTGTATTGCTTTCGCGGCGGGCTGCGCTCGCAGATCGTGCAGCAATGGCTGAAGACCGAAGCCGGTATCGATTACCCGCGCGTTGGCGGTGGTTACAAGGCCATGCGCACATTCCTGGTGGACACCATCGAGCAGGCCACGGCCCAGTGTGATTTCGTGTTGCTTGGCGGCATGACCGGCACTGGCAAGACCGAAGTCCTCGGCCAGCTGCGCAATGCCCTGGACCTGGAAGGCCACGCCAACCACCGCGGCTCCAGCTTCGGCAAACGTGCGACCACGCAGCCGTCCAACATCGACTTCGAAAACCGCTTGGCGGTGGACCTGCTGAAAAAACGCGCGGCCGGCCTCGAGCAGTTCGTGGTCGAGGACGAAAGCCGCATGATCGGCAGTTGCGCGCTGCCGTTGCCGCTGCACCGGGGCATGCAAGCCTTTCCGATGGTATGGCTGGAAGACAGCGTTGAAGGGCGCGTCGAGCGGATCCTGCGTGATTACGTGGTGGATCTGTGCGCAGAATTTATCGCGGTGTTCGGCGAGCGGGGCCAGGCGCTGTTTGCCGAGCGTCTGACCCAAAGCCTCGCCAATATCCACAAGCGCCTGGGTGGCGAACGCTTCCAGCGCTTGCAGGCGATCATGCAGGACGCCCTGGCGGAACAGGCGCGCAGCGGCGCCGTGGACTTGCACCGTGGCTGGATCGAGGGGTTGTTGCGCGAGTATTACGACCCGATGTACGCCTTCCAGCGTGAAAGCAAAGGCGCACGGATCGAGTTTTCGGGGGACCAAGGCGCGGTGGTGGATTACCTGCGCGAAAGGGTGGGGTGACCTTTCGGGCGCCATCGCAAGCAAGCCAGCTCGCACATTTGAATGTATGTACAAATCAAAATGTGGGAGGGGGCTTGCCCCCGATGAGGCCCTAAGCGCTACCCAAACCTAAAGAATCACCGCCCCGATCAGTCCACACACCACCCCGACCAGCATGGTCAACCCGGCCACCGTCACCAGCACCCGCGTATCGAAATCCTTGCGCAGCATCAACAGCGACGGCAGGCTCACGCTCGGCAGGGTCATCAGCAGGGCCACGGCCGGGCCGGTGCCCATGCCCAGGGTCATCATGGTTTGTACGATGGGAATCTCTGCCGCTGTAGGAATCACGAACAGCGTGCCGACAATCGCCAACGGCACCAACCACACCAGGCTGTTGGCCATCGCGCCGTCCACATGGGGGAACAGCCACACCCGTGCCGCGCCCAACACCAGCACCGCCAGGATATACACCGGGATGGTGCTCCAGAACAATTGCCACAGGGTGCGTAACCAGCGGCTCAGGAAGGGTTGCGACTCCACAGTGCTGACGTCTGCAACCGCCTCCAGCGCCGCTTCCGGCACCTGTTCCGGCCGAGCAATGCGCTGCGCCACCAGGGACACGCCCACCACCAGCACGATACCCGCCACCAGCCGCAAGGCGGTAAAGCCCCAGCCCAGCACAAAGCCCATGAACACCAGCGTCGCCGGGTTCAGCACCGGGTTGGCGATCCAGAACGCCAGCGCCGCGCCCACCGACACCTGCTGGCGGCGCATACCCGCCGCCACCGGTGCGGCGCAGCAACTGCACATCATCCCCGGCAGGGCGAACAGCCCGCCGCGCAGGGTCGACCCCAGGCCGGCACGGCCAAACAGGCGCAGCAACCAGTCGCGGGGGATCAACACCTGCAGCAGCGAACCGAGAATCACCGCCAGCACGGCGGCCTTCCAGATCGCCAGGAAATACACCTGGGCATACGCCAGTGCCGCCGCCAGGGGCGAGCTTTGCTGATCATTGAGAATCGAGGCGCCGATGCTGTGGTTATCGGCGGCCACAAAGGCCTTGAGGTAGTAGGGCGACCACTTCACGTAGTAAAGGCCGACACAGGCGACCAGCAGGAACAGCGCAGGTTTCCACCAGAAGGACCAGCCCCGATTGGGCTGGGTGGAGGTGAGGTTGGGCATGGTGATGATCCGCAGATGAGTCAATAGCGGCGCATCATACGCCCTCAGCTGTCAGCACTCACCTGCGTGGGTTCCGGACAGGTTTCTTCGCCGTTGTTCAGGCCTTGCTTGTAGTTGCGGCTGAGCAGCGAGGCCTTGCCGTTATGCCAGGTCAACGTCAGTACATACAGGGTGTCGTAGTCGCTGCCGGACCAGTCGTCGGTGATGGTGTGTTTTTCGCCCGACGCTTCGCTGGCCACCTTGTTGATCAACTCCGGCAGGTAGCCATGGGACCAGGCGGTGTAGATGGTGGCGTTGTGGTACTTGTCCTCGACCAGTTCGTCGGCGAGGGCGCTGGTGTCATTCGCCGAGAACTTGATGTTCACCGGCAGGCCCAATTTGATGGCGCTGGGGCTGATGGTCATCAACGGCCGAATGTAGCTGTAGGAATTGTCCAGCTCGCCTTCCTCGACATTGCGCGTCGGGTTTGCGGCGAACACGAAGTCGGCCTTGCCGAATTTTTCCGGCAATACCGTGGCGAGGTTCATGGCACGGTTGAGGCCCTGGCAATTGAGCTGGCCCAGGCCGCCGAGGGGTTTTTCGCCGTGGCGCAGGAATACCAGGGTTTGCACGCCGTCCACTTGCTCGGCACGGCTGGTGCGCGACTCCAGGGTCAGGCCGATGGCGCCGCCAACCAGCAATAGCGGCAACATGATGTATGAATAGCGTTTCAGGCGCCGCACAAGGCACAGAGGAGGCTTGATGGTCATTGGGTGTCGAGTCTTCGGTGCATCGAGTTAAGGCGGACAAGCCCGGCCCCAGTACGCATCCGGCGTGCTGCGGTTGTTCCCTGTCGATATAGCGAGGTGCCTCCATTCACCGTAACTGCGCAACTAAGAGTCTACGCGGGCTTATTGGTTCGCCTGCGCAGGACAATAGCCCGCCGATGTTGCGCATTGATGAACCATGCAGGACGCGAGGCAGATGACTATGATGGGGGCTTTCTGCCGAGGGACTTCCCGATGAACCCAATCGCCGCCTTCCCGATCAACACCAAATGGCCCGCCCAGCATCCCGAGCGCCTGCAACTCTACTCGCTGCCCACGCCCAACGGGGTAAAGGTTTCGATCATGCTCGAGGAACTGGGCCTGCCTTACGAGGCGCACAAGGTCAGTTTCGACACCCAGGACCAGTTGTCGCCCGAGTTTCTGTCCCTGAACCCGAACAACAAAATCCCCGCCATCATCGACCCCGACGGCCCGGCCGGCCAGCCTTTAGCGCTGTTTGAGTCGGGTGCGATCCTCATCTACCTGGCGGAAAAAACCAGCCAGTTGCTCTCTGAAGATCCTGCGACACGTTATGAAACCATTCAGTGGCTGATGTTCCAGATGGGCGGCATCGGCCCGATGTTCGGCCAGCTGGGGTTCTTCAACAAATTCGCCGGCAAGGCCTACGAGGACAAACGCCCCCGCGACCGCTATGCCGCCGAGTCCAGACGCCTGCTCGATGTGCTGGAAAAACGCCTGCTGGGCCGCACCTGGATCATGGGCGACGAGTACAGCATCGCGGATATCGCCACCTTCCCGTGGATTCGCAACTTGATCGGCTTCTACGAATCCGGCGACATCGTCGGCATTGCCGACTTCCCTAACGTGCTGCGCGCGCTGGACGGCTTTGTCGCCCGGCCGGCGGTGATCCGTGGCCTGAATATTCCGAGCTGACGCATGCCGACTTTTGATTTCAAGCAACTGGACGTGTTCAGCCCGGTGCCGCTCAAGGGCAACCCGCTGGCGGTGGTGCTGGGCGCTGACAGCTTCAGTGAGCGGCAGATGGCGGATTTCGCCCGCTGGACCAACCTCAGTGAAACCACGTTTTTACTCACGCCCCGCGATCCGCGGGCTGACTACCGGGTGCGAATTTTCACCACCCTCAAGGAGCTGCCATTCGCCGGGCACCCCACCCTGGGCAGTTGCCATGCCTGGCTGCAGGCCGGCGGTGTGCCCAAAGGCGAAGAGATCCTTCAGGAATGTGAAATCGGCCTGGTGCGCATCCGCCGCCAGGGTGACGAACTGGCCTTTATCGCGCCGCCGTTGCTGCGCTCCGGTGCCGTGGACGCGGCATTGCTGGAGCGCGTGCGCCTGGGCTTGGGCCTGGAGCCGGGGGCGATTGTACGCAGCCAGTGGGTGGACAACGGCGCAGGTTGGTTGGCATTGATGCTGGCCGAGCGCAATCAGGTGCTGGCGTTGCAGCCGGATTACTCGCAGCTGCTGGGGCTGGCCGTGGGCGTGATCGCCCCCTGCGACCCCGCGCGTGACGAGGTGGAAACGCAGTTTGAAGTGCGTGCCTTTGTCGCAGGCGACGGCGCCCAGGAAGACCCGGCCACCGGCAGCTTGAACGCCGGTGTTGCGCAATGGTTGCTGGGCGAGGGCCTCGCGCCTGAACGCTACGTAGTCAGCCAGGGCACGGCCATGGGGCGTGCGGGGCGTATCAGCGTCGAGCGCCAGGGCGATGAAATCTGGGTCGGTGGCGCCGTTGCGGTGTGCATCGAAGGGCGCCTGCAGCTCTAGATCAATAAATTGTTACGGCCCGCGCAATACACTGTTGGCCCCTTGGCGTTTGTAATGCCGGGGCCAAGGGGCATAAGCTTTCGCTCCAAAGTTTTCCCTCTTTTTCAGGACAGCCATGACCAGCCAGTTTCCCCAAGCCCGCCCACGCCGCCTGCGCCGCTCCCCGGAGCTGCGTGGCCTGTTCCAGGAAACCGAGTTCACCCTCAACGACCTGGTGTTGCCGATTTTTGTCGAAGAAGAAATCGACGACTTCGTGCCGATCACCAGCATGCCCGGCGTGCAGCGTATCCCCGAGAAGAAACTGGCCAGCGAGATCGAGCGTTTTGCCCGCGCCGGCATCAAGTCGGTGATGACCTTTGGCGTGTCCCACCACCTGGATGCCAACGGCAGCGACACCTGGAAGGAGCGCGGCCTGGTGTCGCGCATGTCCTCGATCATCAAGGACGCGGTGCCGGAAATGATCGTGATGTCCGACACCTGCTTCTGCGAATACACCGACCACGGCCACTGCGGCGTGATGCACGGCGCGCATGTCGATAATGACGTGACCCTGGTCAACCTCGGCAAGCAAGCCGTCGCGGCTGCCCGCGCCGGTGCGGATGTGATTGCACCGTCCGCGGCGATGGACGGGCAGGTCCAGGCGATCCGCCGCGCCCTGGATGACGCCGGCTTCACCCATATCCCGATCATGGCCTACTCGACCAAGTTCGCCTCGGCCCTCTATGGCCCGTTCCGAGAAGCCGGCGGCAGCGCGCTCAAGGGCGACCGCAAAAGCTACCAGATGAACCCGATGAACCGCCGCGAAGCCGTGCGCGAATCGCTGCTGGACGAACAGGAAGGCGCCGATGCGCTGATGGTCAAGCCGGCCGGTGCTTACCTCGACATCATCCGCGACATCCGCGAGGCGTCGCGCCTGCCGGTGGCGGCGTACCAGGTGAGTGGCGAGTACGCGATGATCAAGTTCGGCGCCCAGGCGGGTGCTATTGATGAAGATCGGGTGGTGCGTGAAACCCTGGGTTCGATCAAGCGCGCGGGTGCGGACCTGATCTTCACCTACTTTGCGATGGACCTGGCGTTGGCGGGTATTTGATGTGGGCGGGCGTGCTTTTCGGTTGGAAAAGCACGCCCACTTCAGAAGTTGATACTGCGCGCTATATCCTTAAGTTTTATAAAGCGGCGGCATGTCAGGCTCTCATCCACGCTCTGCAGGTCGTGCAGAAATCGGGTGTTCAACTGATCCATTTCCGGGTCGTTGAAGCCATACCAGGTGTCGTATAAATGCCCCGAGCCGCGGGGCGGGCCGAAGTACATTTCAAAGCACAGGCGATTGCGCAATGTATCGCCAAAGGTCACCAACTTTCTTCGGTTGATGGGCGGCATCGTCTTGCTGGTCGGCGCGGGTACGCGCAGCCGCAAGGCAAATGCATTCTGCTGGTAATGGCCCATGGCACCGTGATCGGCCGAGTGGGCGACGGTCACGTCCCAGATAAATGAGGCGATCACCCTGGCCAAGGTATCTCCTTCGCGTATGCGTTGATGATCGGGGAAACCGGTGACCCAGGCCGCAATGGCATTGCTCCAGTAAGTGATTGCCGGATCGTCAATGTCTATTCGCGCAACTACCGTGCTCACGAAATCCAAAATGACCTTGTAATAACTACGAAGAAATTCATCGAAATCTGACCAGACTTTTTCCGGCGCCAAGAGGTATGTATATGGCGGATAACAGGTGTTACCCGCGATACCGGAAAACGCATCGGTCATATGCCCGGTCCAGCCGCGACCGTCTTCGATAATCGGAATATTTCCCCAGCCCGGGTACGGCGTGTACGGCAGGAACTGGTTGTTGTGCGCGACGGAGTAGGGCAGTAGCGAAACGGCCTGGTTGATCGCCAGTTGGATCCGCGTATGCGGGGCGATCAGCTTGAACAACAAATGCTGTTGGGGCAGTGCGGTCAAGCTGATTGCGCTGATGGCGTCCATCGGGAAATGTACCCGTGGGTGAGTCACCAGGGTGATCACGCACAGGGCACCTTGAAATACAAAATACTTGGCAAGCTCCCAGGCGTTTTTTTCGTCAGGGGTTAAGACCAGGCCGTTTATCTTGATCGCCAGCGCGGTCCCCGAGTGATCGGGCTCACGTTTGAACAGGGTCAAGCTGGGGGCCGAGTAGACACCGTGCAGCGGATCGACGCGATTCATGCTCAGCGTGTCGATCTTCAAATACTTGGGTTCGCCCTCGCTATCCAACAAATCATCGGGGTTGAGCAACCCGGGGAACTCAGCAACGTCCTGCAGCCCAACTGGCGTCAGCAATTTGCTGAGCGTGCCATAAAACAGTTGTTCTACGAATAACCGGTCGGGCACCGGCTGCAGTTTGTGATCACCCGCAAGCATCTTGAGGATTATCTTGAGGCGACCGGACTTCAGGGTTTTGAGGTAGTGGGACACGACATTGAGGCGGAAATCCTCCAACTGGGCCTTGGGGACTTTTTTAATCATGGCGGGCAGTTCGGGGACTAGCGTATTGGTTTTAGGCCAAGGGCCGTCGTGGCCATATAGATAGTCACTGGCGGTATAGCCTTGAAGCGGTCCTGCCCACTCTGTGTAGAGCTCTGCTGACATAAATCCCCCCTTTCTGGAGAGAGTGAAGGCCGGTAGGCGTGTGGATGTCAGCTAATCAATTAAGAAAAGCGGGCGCAACTGTAAGAGTTGACAGGTTTTATTTTGGTGGTTTTGTGGTATGCGGTTTTGGATGGCGTTGGTGAGGGGTTATCGGAGGGGCTAGTCGAATTTTTCATAATCTTGTGCGCCTAATGATGCCAGCCATTTTTTGAAAAAGTCAGTCTGATCTTGTGGGTTGTTTGTAAGGTTGTGGTCTTCGTAATCGAATATATGAACGATATCTTTTTCGGTAGCTTGTTTGCCTAAAGTCATTTCGTATGCAACAAGTCCGGCGCTCATTTGAGACGCCATGCGTGAAGGCCTTACATTTATTTTAGCGCCTTTGCATAAAAAAGTTATGTGTGGGAATTCGGATCTTATTTTTGCAAAGCAAAAATAAATGTCCCTTCCTTCATAAATTTTTTTAAAGTTTTCAGCTTCTGAAAACATCATTTCTATTTTTGCTGCATCGTATTTTACAGTGCCCTCTATTTGTTCATTGTTAACTAACATGCTTATTTTTTTTGTTTCCATTTCTATTTCCTGTTCGGGTTTGGGATTGAGTAGCCTACATAGCTTCCGTCGGACCTTACAGGAGTGGCACCTAAGATGTCCGTCGTACTGATTTTATGATGAATAGCAAACTCCTGTTCTTTTGGGTAAGGTGTTTGTTTTCCTAGTTCCATATTTATATCATGGCCCTCAATGCTTTTAAGAGTGTATAGGTAGCCTTTTTTCGATCCGTAGCTGGTAGCAAAAGTTATCCCCACTGAACGAGATGGCGATGTGCTAATTAAGTTGCTTGGCGGATCGCGTTGGGCTGTGCAGCAGCCTCAAGCCCGGTACCGCCAATCTACCTGAAACACCGCACCTTCCTGACTGGGGCCGCTTCGCGACCCAACGCGAGCAAGCTCGCTCGCTACAGGGGCGAGGTGTCAGTGAGGTAGATGGCGGACTTACCATGTTGATTGGTCTTCGAGGCTGGCTTTTTGGAGGTCGTCTTTCCACACCTCCTTGGCTAAACGATAAATGTCGGCGAAGAAGCCTCGGGGGTCGGCTATTTGTGTTTCGTCCCAAGCCATAGTTATGTATTTGTCGTAATCGCTTTCGAATTCTTTAGCAAAGTCGAAGTTGGGGCTGTCTAGCACGTCTTTGAGTGCAGACATCAACACAAAGCGGTGCCTGTATGAAAGATACATGAGATCTTTCAGGATAAAAGACGTTATAATTTTTTCCCTGTCTTTTTCATTATTAGGGTCGTATTTCCATAGTTTTTCCCCAGTTGTATCCTCAAGGTCATATATAGATAATGCTCCTAATATATGAGAAATTTTAGGGGCGTAAGGAGTGTTCATAAAAGGGCATTTCAACATTGTTTACTCACTTAGGAAATGCGGTAAATGGTCGAGTCGGGTTATTTTTATCAAGCCTGATTTCCGCTTTGTCCATTCTCTCAGTATACTTAGGGTTGTTTATGTCCCTGCTGTTAGGTTTGTAACCTCGTCCGGAGTCGGGTAATTCAATCACAACTACGGGGTTACCGTTCGTGTCAAAACTTGTCGGAGATTGCGAATTGCCCTGCATTCTACCCATCGCTTTATTTACAGCGTGAAGCTGCATTTTCCAAGATTTAAATTGTGAACTCGAGTTGATTGGTCCTCTGCGCCCCGTGGTTGGATTTGTTCCGTCTATGGCTCGTTGTTTCAGCGCCCTATCTAGTATTTCTGGGCCGTGCTTTTCAACCGCGTGCATGTCGTATTCTTGTTCCCAACCCATCACCTTTCGTTTTGCATTTGCCTCTGTCAGTTCATCTATTCTTGCCTGTCGTTCAGTTCGAGCGAGTTGAGGTAAGGCTGGTGACCCTTCATCAACGCTTGGTTTCGGATGGGCTTGAGTCGCGTTAGCTTCACATCTGTCACCAGGGCAAGAGTTCAACCCCAGCGGATCCACCCACCCCGTAGGGTTAGGCACGTACTGGTACGCGTTAATCCCACCCGCCAGCTTCACCGGGTCTGGCGTCAGGTAACGACCAATATCTGGATTGTAGTAGCGATGGCGGTTGTAGTGCAGCCCGCTTTCCGGGTCGAAGTATTGGCCCTGGAAACGCAGTGGGTTGTCGACTTTGCCTACGTCTAGGCGTGCTATTTCGCCGTAGGCGCGGTAATGAGCGGACCAGACGATTTCGCCGTCGGGCGTTGTCAGTTCCTGGGGCGTGCC
>NZ_CEEDDZ010000028.1:0-76687 GCF_979253585.1 Pseudomonas sp. AC463
TGTCCCCTTCGTCTAGTGGCCTAGGACACCGCCCTTTCACGGCGGTAACAGGGGTTCGAGTCCCCTAGGGGACGCCATTTGCGGGAATAGCTCAGTTGGTAGAGCACGACCTTGCCAAGGTCGGGGTCGCGAGTTCGAGTCTCGTTTCCCGCTCCATATTCAACGAAAACGCCGATCAGCAATGATCGGCGTTTTTGTTTGCGCGTCATTTATAGCGGTCGAAAAAAAGCCCGCCATTGCGGCGGGCTCCGTTTCATGCTCAGAGCTTCGGCAACTGCCCGATACGGCCCATCATTTCCGTGACGATCTGCAGGTCCAGCAGGAACTGGTCAACCGTCTTGAACTCGTTGTCGGTGTGCCCGGTGTATTTCACTTCCGGGCGCGCCAGGCCGAATTGCACGCCGTTGGGCAGTTCATGCACCGAGGTCGCGCCGGCTGAGGTCCCGAACTTGTGCTCCATGCCCAGGTTTTCTGTGGCCACGGCCAGCAGCGCCTTCACCCATTCACCTTCCGGGTTGCGGTACATCGGTTCGGCAACCGAGTAGGTGAAGTCAACCTTGACCTTGGTTCGCTTGTCCCAGGCGCTCAGTTTGTCGGCAATCTCTGCCTTGAGTTTTTCCGGCGACTTGCCCTTCGGCACGCGCAGGTTCACTGCGAGTTTGAAGGCTTTGTCGTCCAGGCCGACAAAGGTCAGCGAGGTGGTCAGCGGCCCCATGAAATCATCGGCGAAACCAACACCCAACTTGCCGCCCAGGTAATCCAGGCCCCAGTTGTCGGCCGCATAACGCGCGGCGTCGGTGATGTGGTTGTGCTTGAGGGCGATCTTGCCGTCGACGCGGTGGATCAGCTCCAGCATGCGTGCCACCGGGTTGATCCCGGATTCCGGCTCGGAGGAATGCGCCGATACGCCGGTCACCGTCAGCTTGACCTCTTTGCCGACCACCTTGGCCGCGACCTCGAAATCGCCGCCATTGGCCTTCGCATATTCAGTGCCGGCTTTTTGCAGGCTGGCGGCCAGCTCGGTAGGCTTGTCGCTCACGAACGTGGCAACCGAAGCCGACGGAATCTGATTGGTGGCCATGCCACCGGTCATCGCGATGACCTCGGCGCCTTGGCCTTCGCCCTTGCGACGCGGGAAGGTCGCCATGACCGTGCCGTAACCCTTCTCGGCAATCACCACCGGATAGCCACCATCCAGCGCCAGGTTGTACTGCGGCGTCGGGTTCTTTTCGAAGTAATAGGGAATGGCATCCCCGGAGGTTTCTTCGGTGGTATCCACCAGCAGCTTGAAGTTGCGCGCGAGCGGCAGCTTTTCTTCCTTGATCACTTTCATCGCGTACATGGCCACCACGATGCCGTTTTTGTCATCCTCGGTACCACGGCCGTACATGCGGTCGCCGATCAGCGTGACCTTGAACGGGTCGAGCTTGGTGCCGTCCTTCAGCACCCAGTTTTCCGGGGTCACCGGCACCACGTCGGCGTGGGCGTGGATGCCCACCACTTCATCGCCGCTGCCTTCCAGGGAAATTTCATACACGCGATTGTCGACGTTGCGGAAGTTCAGGTTGAAGTCTTTTGCCAGGGCCTGGATCTTGCCCGCGATCTTGATGAATTGCGGGTTTTTGTACTGGGGCAGGCCGTCCACGTTGAAGGTCGGGATTTCCACCAGTTCGCGGAGGGTTTCGAGGGCGGCCTTGCCGTATTTCACTCGGGTATAAATGCCCAGCAGGCGATGGATTTCATTCTGCTGGTCGGCGTTCAGAGTTTTGTTGTCGAGGAAGGCGCTGATCGCCGGGCCCACGTCGCTGGTTTTACCCAGGTCACCCTTGGCCAGGGTGCCGAGGAAACCGCGAAAATCAGTGACGGACGTTTCGTTGAAGCTCTTGATGATCGCCGTGCTTTGATCAGCTGTGATGTTGGCGAAGGCCGGCGTGGAGATCGCCGAAAAGCTGGCCGCGAACAGGGTGGCAACCGCCAGTTGCTTAAGGGGAAAGTGCATTGCTGAAGGCATTCCTTTGCAAGGAGAAAGTAGGGTATTCCTGATCAAGATGTCAGAAATATTTCCACACACTAACACTGCAAAGGTGTGCCAGGGGAGATCACAGTGAGGCTTATCTAAAAACTCAATAGCCCCTTAATCGAGGGTGTAGCGCACCGACAGCGCGCCTTTTTTCTCCGACAGGGCGAGAATCGTGACTTGTCCCAGTTCTCCCAGCGCTTGCACGTGGGTGCCGCCACAGGCGTAGGCGGGCAGCTCGCCGAAGCCGACTTCGCGGGTGCCGTCCTGCAGGCTCATATGGCGGGGGTAGTCCGCGCTGATCAATTGGTTGATCTGCTGCTGAATCGCCTCGGCTTCCATGGCTTGCGCGTTTTCACCACGGATAAACGTCACCTTGCCTTCGCCCGGCCAGTGATGCGCCTTGATCGGCAGCCAGCCCAGGGTTTCGCCAACATTACCGATCAGGTGCCCGGCGGAATGCAGCCGGGAGTGCAGGGCGCGGCGCGGTGCATCGACGCGCGCGATGATTGGGCCAGGCGCTACCGGTTTTTCGACGTAATGCACCACGCGATCGGCTTCCTGGGTGACGCGTAGCACCTGGCTGTCGCCGAGCCAGCCGGTGTCGAAAGGTTGCCCGCCACCCTGGGGGTGAAAGATCGTCGACTGCAGGGTGACGGCGTAATGGTCGTCGTGCGGTGTGCAGCTCAACACTTCAAGCTCGGCGGTCAGGTGGTCATGGGTGAAAAACAGGCGCTCGGTCATCATCTACATCCGCTTCAAGGTTCTGCGAGCAGTATAAATAGTGCGTCGATGAGTGATAATCCGCTCAACTATCAATGGACCTGTGCGTTATGAGCATCAATCTTCCTTTGCCGCTGCTGGGCGAAATGGCGATTTTCGTCAAAGTAGTGGAAGCGGGCAGCTTTTCAGCGGCGGCGCGGCAATTGAGCGTTTCGCCCTCTGCGGTCAGCCGCAGTATTTCGCGCCTGGAGCAGGGGTTGGCGACCCGATTGCTGCAACGCACTACGCGCAAACTGCGCCTCAGCGAGGGCGGTGAAGAGGTGTTCAAGCGTTGCCAGGAGATGGTCAACGCCGCGCGCTCGGTGATGGAAATCAGCGGCCAGTTCAACCATGAAGCCGAGGGCCTGGTGCGGGTCAGCGTGCCCAAGTCGGTGGGGCGGTTTGTGGTGCACCCGCATATGCCCGAATTCCTGCGGCGTTACCCCAAGGTCGACGTGCAATTGATCCTTGAAGACCGGCATGTGGACCTGATCGATGACAACGTGGACCTGAGCATCCGTATCACCGACAGCCCGCCGCCGGGGTTGGTGGGGCGCCAATTGTTGCCCATCGAGCATTTGCTCTGTGCAACGCCGCAGTATCTGGCCGAGCAGGGCACGCCGGTTCATCCCCATGATTTGCTGGCGCACAGTTGCATCTACCTCGGCGAAACGCCGGGAGACTCACGCTGGAAGTTTCGCCAGGCGGGCAAGGCGGTGACGGTGGGCGTGCGCGGGCGGTATGCGGCGAACCACACTGGGGTGCGCCTGGATGCAGTGTTGCAGCATGTGGGGATTGGCAGCTTGCCATATTTCACGGCGCGGCATGCCCTCGAGGAGGGGCGGCTGGTGCAGGTGTTGCCGGAGTGGGATTTTATTGCGTCCTACCATGGCGAGGCGTGGTTACTGCATTCGCCGACGCGGTATCTGTCGCCGAAGTTGCGGGTGTTTATTGACTATCTGGTGGAGTGCATGGCGAAAGAGCCGACGTTGCGTCGACGGTAGGAATACAGGCCACATGTGGGAGGGGGCAAGCCCCCTCCCATATTTTGATTTGTAGTGTCCTGTGGATCAGTGCTTGCTCTGATCCTGCGGCATGGCCAGCAGCTGCTTTTCCTGGTTCCAGTCGAACGGTTCGTCGTTCAGCTCGGCTTCATGGCGACGTTCTTCCAGGGCCTGGTACAGGTCCAGTTCTTCGTCGGGCATGAAGTGCAGGCAATCGCCGCCGAAGAACCACAGCAGGTCGCGCGGTACCAGATGGGCGATCTGCGGGTAGCGCAGGATGACCTGGCTCATCAGGTCCTGGCCCAGGTACTGGCTTTCGATCGGGTCGATCGGCAGCAGCGCGCGCAATTCATCGAAGCGCTCCAGGAACAGGGTGTGGCTTTCCTCGGGCACCTGTTCGGCTTCGCCGACGGCTACCAGGATGCTGCGCAGGTGGTCGAGCAAGACGAGATGATCGGCAACGACGTTGGACACGAGATAAGTCCTCTAAAGCAAAAACGGGCGCGAGAGTATATAGCTCTCGCGCCCGTATTTATATGACCGCTGGCGTCAGCGGACTTTACCCTCGGCCTGAGTCAGCTCTTCCTTGCTGAAATCATCCACGTCGATCACCTTGCGTCGCGCCGCTTCGGCGTCACGCAGGGTTTGCGCTTCGGCCGGTTGCAGTACTCCGGCGTGCAGCGCGGCGTCGATGGCATGTTCGCCGGCGGTCGGTTTGACCTGGCCGTTTTTGAGTGCGGAGTGCAGTTTTTTCTGCAGCGGATGGCTGGCGCCGAGCAGGTCGTAGGCATGTTGCAGGGCGCCGACCGGATCCTCTGCGGATTGCGGGCGGTAGCAGCCGGCCAGCAACTCTTCCAGGGTCGGGTCGCCCTTGGCGCGGCCGATCACTGCGGCGACTTCGGCATCCAGTGCATCGGATGGCCCTTTGTGGCGACGCCCGAACGGGAACACGATCACTCGCAGCAGGCAGCCGAGTACCTTGTTCGGGAAGTTGCTCAGCAATTCATCCAGTGCGCGCTCCGACTCACCGAGGCTCTCTTCCATGGCCCAGGCGAACAGCGGCGCCAGGTGGTCCGGCGAATCCAGGTCGTGATAACGCTTGAGCGCCGCCGAAGCCAGGTACATATGGCTCAGCACATCCCCCAGGCGCGCGGACAGGCGTTCGCGGCGCTTCAACTCGCCGCCCAGCAGCATCATGCTCAGGTCGGCGAGCAGGGCAAAAGCGGCCGCCTGGCGGTTCAGCGCACGGAAATAACCCTGGCTCAAACGGTTGCCCGGGGCTTTCTCGAAGTGGCCAAGGCCAAGGTTCAGCACCAGGGTGCTGGCGGCGTTGCTCACGGCAAAGCCGATATGTTGCATCAGCAGGCCGTCGAACTCCTTCAGCGCCTGGTCGTGGTCTTCGCGACCGGCCAGGGCCATTTCCTTGAGCACAAACGGATGGCAGCGAATCGCGCCCTGGCCAAAGATCATCAGGTTGCGGGAAAGGATATTCGCGCCTTCCACGGTGATGAAGATCGGCGCGCCCTGCCAGCTGCGGCCCAGGTAGTTGTTCGGGCCCATGATGATGCCCTTGCCGCCGTGCACGTCCATGGCGTGGCTGATGCACTCACGGCCGCGCTCGGTCAGGTGGTACTTGAGGATCGCCGACAGCACCGAGGGTTTTTCCCCCAGGTCGACGGCGTTGGCCGTGAGCATGCGCGCGCTGTCCATCAGCCAGGCGTTGCCGCCGATACGCGCCAGGGCTTCCTGGATACCTTCGAAGGCCGACAGCGGTACGTTGAATTGTTCGCGCACCTGAGCGTACTGGCCGGTGACCAGGCTGGTGAACTTGGCCGCGCCGGTGCCGACCGCAGGCAGGGAGATCGAACGGCCTACCGACAGGCAATTCATCAGCATCATCCAGCCCTTGCCGAGCATCTCCTGGCCACCGATCAGGAATTCCAGCGGGATGAATACGTCCTTGCCGGAGTTGGGGCCGTTCATGAACGCGGCGCCCAAGGGCAGGTGGCGACGGCCGATTTCCACACCTGGGGTGTCAGTGGGGATGAGTGCCAGGCTGATGCCCAAGTCTTCCTCGTCGCCCAGCAGATGGTCCGGGTCATGGGCCTTGAAGGCCAGGCCGAGCAGGGTCGCGACGGGCCCTAGGGTGATGTAGCGTTTTTCCCAGTTCAGGCGCAGCCCGAGGGTTTCCTTGCCTTCCCATTCGCCTTTGCAGATCACCCCGGTGTCGGGCATCGCGCCGGCGTCGGAGCCGGCCAGCGGGCCAGTGAGGGCGAAGCACGGGATGTCATCGCCACGCGCCAGGCGTGGCAGGTAGTGGTTGCGTTGTTCGTCGGTGCCGTAATGCAGCAGCAGCTCGGCCGGGCCGAGGGAGTTGGGCACCATCACGGTGGACGCCAGGTCACCGCTGCGGGTGGCGAGTTTCATCGCGACCTGGGAGTGGGCATAGGCGGAAAAGCCTTTGCCGCCGTATTCCTTGGGAATGATCAGGGCGAAAAAGCCGTGGGTCTTGATGTGCTCCCAGGCGGCGGGCGGCAGGTCCATGGCCTGGCCGATTTCCCAGTCGCTGACCATCGCGCAGAGTTCTTCGGTAGGGCCGTCGATAAACGCCTGTTCTTCTTCGGTCAGTTGCACCTTGGGGTAGGCCAGCAACTTGTCCCAGTCGGGGCGACCGCTGAACAGTTCGCCGTCCCACCACACGGTGCCGGCGTCGATGGCGTCGCGTTCGGTTTCCGACATCGGCGGCAGGACTTTCTGGAACCAGCTGAACAGCGGCTTGGTGAAGTATTGGCGGCGCAGGTCGGGCAGCAGCAGGGGGGCGGCAACGGCGGCGATCAGCAGCCAGAAGATCAACAACAGCCAACCCGGTGCATGGCTCCAGGCGCCCATCGCCAGCAGGTAAACGGCGACCACGCCCAACGCGGGCAGGGGCGCGACGCGGCGATGTGCGAGGTAGGCAATGCCGACCACCAGAACCAGTATCCACAACAACAGCATATTCAATCCTCCGTGAAACCAGGGGCGAAACCAACAAGGAGCTTAGTCGGCATCCGAACTAGCGGGGTGATCAGGGTGTTACGAGATTTGGCCGAATCGTCGTTATCGCCATGGCTGGCCTGTCGTTAGACTCCAGGCTTACCTCGGAGATAAAGCTCATGGATACGTACCTGAGTCCCAGCCGCTTCATCGATAGTGACCACCCTGCGGTGGTGGAGTTCGCAGAGAAACACCGCGGAACCCGTGCGGATTTACGTGACCAGGCAGTCAGTCTTTATTACGCGGTGCGTGAGGCGATTCGCTACAACCCCTACACCTTCAGCCGCGACCCAGACACCCTGAGCGCCAGCCACGCGCTGGCCACCCGCGAGAGTTACTGCGTGCCCAAAGCCACGCTGCTTGCCGCCTGCGCGCGGCACTGCGGCATCCCCGCGCGCATCGGCCTGGCGGACGTGCGCAATCACCTGTCGACGCCACGCCTGATCGCGTTGCTCAAGAGCGATGTGTTCGCCATGCACGGTTACACCGAGTTGTGGCTGGACGGGCGTTGGGTCAAGGCCACGCCGGCGTTCAACAGTCAGTTGTGTGAGTTTTTCGATGTACCACCATTGGAATTCGACGGGATCAACGACAGCGTTTTCCATGCCTTCAACCGCCAGGGCCTGCGCTCGATGGAGTACGTGGTGGATCACGGGCAGTTTTCTGACGTGCCCGAGGGATTTTTCTTCGCGCATCTTCAGCAGTGTTACCCACACCTGTTTGCCGATGACCTGCCAGCCCTGTTGGGCGATATGCACAGCGATTTAAGCCGCGCGTGAACCGGCGTATGCTGCTGCGTTCCTCTAAGCCATGTTCATCAACAATAAGGCGCGGTCATGCTGAAAATCTGGGGTCGTAAAAATTCATCAAACGTCAGGAAAGCACTCTGGTGCGCCGAGGAACTCGGCCTGGACTATGAGGCAATTGATGCGGGCGGGGCTTTTGGTGTGGTCGACACCCCGCAATACCGGGCGTTGAACCCCAACGGCCGGGTACCGATGATCGAAGACGGTGACTTTGTACTGTGGGAATCCAACACCATCGTGCGTTATCTGTGTGCCAAGCACGCGTCGGACTTTTACCCAACTGATGTGCAAGCCCGCGCCAACGCGGAAAAATGGATGGACTGGACCACCTCGACCCTGGCCGACCCGTTCAAGGCGGTGTTCTGGGGCATCCTGCGCACCCCGGCGGAAAAACAGAACTGGGACAGCATCAATGCCGGGCGCCAGGCCTGTATCGAAGCATTGAAAACGGTCGACCAGGCCCTCGCCACACAGCCTTACCTGTCGGGCACCGCGTTTGGCATGGGGGATATTCCCCTGGGCTGCTTCGCCTACGCCTGGTTCGAAATGCCCATCGAACGCCCGGCAATGCCCCATCTGGAGGCCTGGTACCAGCGCCTGCAGCAACGCCCGGCGTACCGCAAAGCGGTGATGACCGCGTTGACTTAATACCCACTATTAATACGGGTGACTGTACTTGTGCGGCGCGGGCAAGCACCATGCTTTCCCTGCGCAGCCGTTGAACTACGCGCGCTGCGCCCCCATCTACTCTTTCTATTCCCTTCTTTGGTGCGTATTCCGATATGAGTTCCGCTCTGTCCATCCGGCAGCTAACCAAAACCTACGGCAACGGTTTCCAGGCCCTGAGTGGTATCGATCTGGACGTTGCCGAAGGTGACTTCTTCGCCTTGCTCGGCCCCAACGGTGCCGGCAAATCCACCACCATCGGTATCCTTTCCACCCTGGTCAACAAGACCAGCGGCACGGTGAATATCTTCGGTCACGACCTGGACAAATCCCCGGCGGCGCTCAAGCGCTCCATCGGTGTGGTGCCCCAGGAGTTCAACTTCAACCAGTTTGAAAAGACCTTCGACATCGTCGTGACTCAGGCCGGCTACTACGGCATCCCGGCGAAAATCGCCAAGGAACGCGCCGAGCAGTACCTGACCCAACTCGGCCTGTGGGACAAGCGTGACGTGCCGTCGCGCTCACTGTCCGGCGGCATGAAGCGCCGCCTGATGATCGCTCGCGCATTGGTGCATGAGCCGCGCCTGTTGATTCTCGATGAGCCTACCGCCGGCGTCGATATCGAACTGCGCCGCTCGATGTGGACCTTCCTCACCGAGCTGAACGAGAAGGGCATCACCATCATCCTCACCACCCATTACCTGGAGGAGGCTGAGCAACTGTGCCGCAACATCGGCATCATCGACCACGGCACCATCGTCGAGAACACCAGCATGCGTAACCTGCTGGGCCAGTTGCATGTGGAAACCTTTTTGCTCGACCTGAAAAACAACTTGTCGGCACCGCCGCAGCTGCTCGGCTACCCCAGCCGCCTGGTGGACAGCCATACCCTGGAAGTCCAGGTGGACAAAGCCATGGGCATCACCGCGCTGTTCACGCAGTTGGCGACCCAGAACATCGAGGTGCTGAGCCTGCGTAACAAAACCAATCGCCTTGAGGAGTTGTTCGTGTCCCTGGTGGAGAAAAATCTGACGAAGGTGGCGGTATGAGTTCCGAACTGCAACCCAACCTCGTCGCGCTGCAAACCATCGTTTATCGCGAAGTGAAACGCTTTACCCGGATCTGGCCGCAGACCCTGCTGCCGCCGGCGATCACCATGGTCCTGTACTTCGTGATCTTCGGTAACCTGATCGGCCGGCAGATCGGTGACATGGGTGGTTTCACCTACATGGAGTACATCGTGCCGGGCCTGATCATGATGTCGGTGATCACCAACTCATACGGCAACGTGGTGTCGAGCTTTTTCGGCAGCAAGTTCCAGCGTTCCATCGAAGAACTGATGGTGTCGCCGGTTTCGCCGCACACCATCCTGATCGGCTACACCCTGGGCGGCGTGCTGCGCGGCTTGATGGTGGGGGTGATCGTGACGATCCTGTCGCTGTTCTTCACGCACCTGCAGGTGCATCACTTGGGGGTCACTATTCTGGTGGTGGTGCTGACGGCGACGATCTTCTCGCTGCTGGGTTTCATCAACGCGGTGTTTGCACGCAACTTCGATGATATCTCGATCATCCCAACCTTCGTGCTCACGCCGCTGACCTACCTGGGCGGGGTGTTCTATTCCATCACCTTGCTGCCGCCGTTCTGGCAGACGGTGTCGCTGGCCAACCCGGTGTTGCACATGGTCAATGCTTTCCGCTACGGCATCCTGGGGGTTTCGGATATCAAGATCAGCGTGGCAATCACCTTTATGATCGTGGCCACGATCGTCTTGTATATCGGTTGCGCGCGGTTGCTGGTGAGTGGGCGCGGGATGCGTACATAACTGCTGACCTTAACCGGGTCAAAAATGTGGGAGGGGGCAAGCCCCCTCCCACATTTGTTTTGTGTAGGTCTTTTAGATTTTCAATGCCAGCTCGATTTGGGCGTGTAACTCTTGCACCGTCAGCGGCGCAGTCGAAAACAAAATCCGAAACACCGTCGGCGCCGCGATCAGGTTGATCAAGTGGTCCACGCTCGGCGGTGTGCTGTCGGGATAGCGATCCACAATCGCCTGCAGCTGCCCACTCAGGATGCTCACGCAGTACCCCGGCGTCACACTGCATTGCAGGTCGCGCATCATGTTGCGGCCCGGCTCGGAACTCATCTCATCCAGGTATTGCTCGGCCCACGCCTGCAAGTCGCCACGCAGGCTGCCGGTGTTGGCCGGTTCGCTGTCCGGGCGCATGCGTGCCAGGGCCACATCCGCGAGCAGCACGCCAAGGTCACCCCAACGGCGGTAGATGGTCGAGGGTGTGACGCCTGCGCGCGCGGCAATCATCGGCACGGTGATGCTGGAGCGCTCATGGGCTTCCAGCAGTTCACGCACGGCCGAATGGACGGATTCTTGTACCCGGGCACTGCGGCCCCCCGGGCGGAGGCCTTCTTTTATCGCCATGCTTGCGACCTTAACACAAAGAATTTGCTTTAAGAGCTGGCGAGTAGCACACTCCGCAAAAGCAAAATATTAGCTTTAGCGGAGCGTGCCCATGTCCAGTCCCACTTCTCATCGTTCCAGCCTGGTGTTCCTCGCGATCACCTTGCTGACGTTCCTGGCCGCGTCCAGCGCGCCGACGCCGTTGTATCACCTGTATCAGGAAGGCCTGCATTTTTCGGCCGGCATGCTCACGCTGATCTTTGGTGTGTACGCCTTGAGCCTGCTGGCGGCGCTGTTGACCGTGGGTTCGCTGTCGGACCACCTGGGGCGCAAGCCGGTGATTTTTGCCGCGCTGGTCCTGAATATGTTGGCGATGCTGCTGTTTATCAATGAAGGCAGCGTGGCCTGGCTGATTGCCGCGCGCACCCTGCAAGGGTTTGCCACCGGCATGGCCACTGCGGTGCTGGGTGCGGCGCTGCTGGATACCGACCGCCAGCAGGGCCCGCTGGTCAACAGTGTGGCGCCGCTGCTGGGCATGGCGTGCGGGGCGATGGGCAGCAGTTTGCTGGTGGAATTCGCGCCGCTGCCGACCCAGTTGATTTATTGCACGTTGCTGCTGTTGATGGTGTTGCAGGCCGTGTATGTGTGGCGCCTGCCGGAAAGCGTCAGCCGTATTCCGGGTGCGTTGGCCTCGCTGCGTCCGACGTTGCATGTGCCGCCCCAGGCGCGGCGGGCGTTGTGGCTGTCGTTGCCGGTGGATGTGGCGGTGTGGGCGATGGGCGGCTTCTATCTGTCTCTGGCGCCGTCGCTGGTGCGGGCGGCCACCGGTTCGACGTCCAACCTGATCGGTGGCGGCCTGGTAGCGGTGCTGACTCTGAGCGGTGCGCTGATGATCTTCAGCCTGCGCAATCGCCCTGCGGCCAAGGTGCTGCGCCTCGGCGCCGGGTTGCTGGCGATCGGCGTGGCGCTGATCCTCACGGCCGTGCACAGCGCCAGCCTGCCGCTGTTTTTCATCGCCACCCTGATCGCCGGCGGCGGCTTTGGCGCAGGTTTCCTGGGGGCCTTGCGCAGCGTGGTACCGCTGGCCTTGCCCCATGAGCGGGCGGGCTTGATGTCGGCATTTTATGTATTGAGTTACCTGGCGTTCTGCCTGCCGTCATTGTTGGCGGGCAACCTGATCCGCAGTTTCGGCCTGATCGCGACCACCGACGGCTACGGCGCAATCCTGATTTTGCTGGCGCTGAGTGCCCTGGCGGCGCTGATGTGGCAGGAACGCCGCCCGGCTTATATTGGCAAAACAGATAACAGTTAGAGATATTACCCGTTATATAGATATTCGATCAGGTTCTACCATGGGCTCAACCTCATACGAGGAAGAGGACTGCCATCATGACCTGCTCCAATATCATCAGTTACAAACCTTTCAGTCACCTGACCCGTCCCCGGGAAGTGATTCGCCAGTTCACCCCCAACTGGTTTGCCGCGACCATGGGCACCGGTGTGCTGGCGTTGGCCCTGGCGCAACTGCCGGTCAACCTGCCGGGTTTGCATGCCATCGCCGAGGGGCTGTGGCTGTTCACCATAGGCCTGTTCATGCTGTTCAGCGTCTTGTATGCCGCGCGCTGGGTGATGTTTTTCCATGAGGCGCGGCGCATCTTCGGGCACTCCACGGTGTCGATGTTCTTCGGCACCATTCCCATGGGGTTGGCCACGATTCTCAACGGTTTGCTGCTGTTTGGCCTGCCGCGCTGGGGCGTCGATGTGATCCCCTTGGCCGAAGCCCTGTGGTGGCTGGATGTGGCGATGGCCTTGGCCTGCGGGGTGTTGATCCCGTTCATGATGTTTACCCGCCAGGAACACAGCATCGACCAGATGACCGCCGTCTGGCTGTTGCCGGTGGTCGCAGCCGAAGTCGCGGCGGCCAGCGGTGGCCTGTTGGCGCCGCACCTGGCCGATGCCCACGGGCAACTGGTGATGCTGGTCACCAGCTATGTGCTGTGGGCATTTTCCCTGCCGGTGGCGTTCAGCATCTTGACCATCCTCATGCTGCGCATGGCCCTGCATAAGCTGCCCCACGCGAATATGGCGGCATCCAGCTGGCTGGCACTCGGCCCCATCGGCACCGGCGCCCTGGGCATGTTGCTGCTCGGTGGCGACGCACCGGCCATTTTTGCCGCCAGCGGCCTGCCTGGAGTGGGTGAAATCGCCAACGGCCTGGGCCTGGTGGCGGGCATTACCCTGTGGGGCTTCGGCTTGTGGTGGATGCTGATCGCGGTGTTGATCACCTTGCGTTACCTGCGCGCCGGCATCCCGTTCAATCTGGGGTGGTGGGGCTTCACCTTTCCGCTGGGCGTTTATGCCCTGGCCACGCTGAAGCTGGCGAGCTTGCTGCGCCTGGGCTTCTTCAGCGTGTTCGGCAGCGTGCTGGTGGTGGCGTTGGCGCTGATGTGGCTGATCGTGGCCAAGCGCACGGTGCAGGGAGCTTATAAAGGTGAGCTTTTTGTTTCGCCCTGCATTGCAGGACTAGGGAATAAGTAAGCGGAGTTAGGTAAAGTCGTGGCCTGAACCAATAACAGGCCACGCAGGAACACGGACGATGAGCCACCCCTCACAATTCACCTTGCTGCGCACACGGCGCTTTCTGCCGTTTTTCATCACCCAGTTGCTGGGCGCCTTCAACGACAACATCTTCAAGCAATCGCTGATCCTGGCGATTCTCTACAAACTCGCCATCGACGGTGACCGCGCCATTTGGGTCAACCTGTGCGCGTTGCTGTTTATCCTGCCGTTTTTCCTGTTCTCGGCACTCGCCGGGCAGTTCGGCGAGAAATTCAACAAGGATGCGTTGATCCGCGCGATCAAGGTCGGCGAGATCGTGATCATGGCCGTCGGCGCCACGGGTTTTCTGTTCAATCACCTGGAGTTGATGCTGCTGGCGCTGTTTGCCATGGGCACGCACTCGGCGCTGTTCGGCCCGGTGAAGTACTCGATCATGCCCCAGGCCTTGCGCGACGATGAGCTGGTGGGCGGCAACGGCCTGGTGGAAATGGGCACGTTCCTGGCAATCCTCGCCGGCACCATTGGCGCGGGGGTGATGATGTCGTCTACCCATTACGCGCCGGTGGTGGCGGTGGCGATTGTCGGCGTCGCGGTGCTGGGTTACCTCGCCAGCCGCAGCATTCCGCGCGCGGCGGCGTCTACTCCGCAACTGCGCCTGGACTGGAATATCTTCACCCAGTCCTGGGCCACCCTGCGCATGGGCCTGGGGCAGACGCCGGCGGTGTCGCGCTCGATTGTCGGCAACTCATGGTTCTGGTTTGTCGGGGCGATTTACCTCACGCAGATCCCGGCTTACGCCAAAGAGTGGCTGTACGGCGACGAAACCGTGGTGACGCTGATTCTCACGGTGTTCTCGGTGGGCATCGCCCTCGGTTCGATGCTCTGCGAAAAACTCTCCGGGCGTAAGGTCGAAATCGGCCTGGTACCGTTCGGCTCCTTTGGCCTGACCGTGTTCGGCCTGTTGCTGTGGTGGCACTCCGGCGGTTTCCCGCAGAACGTGCAGGCCAACGACTGGCTGGCCGTGCTGGGTTACGGCCAGGCCTGGTGGGTGTTGTTCGATATCCTTGGCCTGGGTGTATTCGGCGGCTTCTATATTGTGCCGCTGTACGCGCTGATCCAGTCGCGTACCGCCGAGAACGAGCGCGCGCGGGTGATCGCCGCCAACAACATTCTCAACGCGCTGTTCATGGTGGTGTCGGCGATTGTGTCGATCCTGCTGCTGAGCGTGGCCAAGCTGTCGATCCCCGAGCTGTTCCTGGTGGTGTCGCTGCTCAACATCGCGGTCAACGCCTATATCTTCAAGATCGTCCCCGAGTTCACCATGCGCTTCATGATCTGGCTGCTCGGCCATTCCATGTACCGCGTGGAGCATCGCAACCTGGAGGCCATCCCCGACGAAGGCGCGGCCTTGCTGGTGTGCAACCACGTGTCGTTTGTCGATGCGCTGTTGATTGCCGGTTCGGTGCGTAGGCCGATTCGCTTTGTCATGTACTACAAGATCTTCCGTTTGCCGGTGCTGAATTTCATCTTCCGCACCGCCGGGGCGATTCCGATTGCCGGGCGTAATGAAGACATCCAGATCTACGAAAAGGCCTTCACGCGGATCGCCCATTACCTGAAGGAAGGCGAGTTGGTGTGCATCTTCCCCGAAGGCAAGTTGACGGCTGACGGTGAGATGAACGAGTTCCGTGGTGGGGTGACGCGGATTCTGGAGGAGACGCCGGTGCCGGTGATTCCGATGGCGTTGCAGGGGTTGTGGGGGAGTTTCTTCAGCCGCGATCCGAACAAGGGCTTCTTTCACCGGATCTGGTCGCGGGTGGTGTTGGTGGCGGGGGAGGCGGTTGACGAGCCTACGCCGGCCCGGTTGCTGGAGGTGGTGGGCGGGTTGCGCGGGGGTGTCAGGTAGATTTGTGTTGAATGTGCCGGCCTCATCGGGGGCAAGTCGAATCGTCGCACCGCCCCTCCCACATGTTGATTTGTGAACACCTTCAAAATGTGGGAGGGGGCTTGCCCCCGATGGCGGTAGTGCCCTAGGTACTGATCTTGAGCCCAATCAGTCCACAAATAATCAACGCCACACTCGCCAACCGAAACAGCGCCATGGATTCCCCAAACAGGATAATCCCGGCAATCACGGTGCCCACGGCCCCCACCCCGGTCCAGATGGCATAGGCGGTGCCCAGCGGTAATTCCTTCATCGCCAGCCCCAGCAGGCCGAGGCTGATGGCCATCGCGGCGATCGTCAGGGCGGTGGGCAGGGGCTTGCTGAAACCGTCGGTGTACTTCAGGCCGACGGCCCAGCCGACTTCGAACAACCCGGCAAAAAACAGAATGATCCAGGACATGTTGACCTCGCTTGCATAGGCGGGGTCGTCCCCGGATTGTGCGCCTCGACAGCGTCGCGAGGTCGTCCCCGCGAAGCTGGCTAGAGTGCCTAAAACGGATCAAACGATCAAGTTTGCGGGGTGTTCTCCAGCACGCGGCGGTCTTCCTTTTCGCTCATGCGGCGGAAGTAGGTCGACAGCAACGCCCCGGAAATATTGTGCCAGACGCTGAACAGCGCGCTCGGCACCGCCGCCAAGGGCGAGAAGTGCGCGCTGGCCAATGCGGCGCCCAGCCCGGAGTTCTGCATGCCCACCTCCAGCGCCAGCGACTTGCGCTGGGCCAATGGCAGTTTGAACACGCGGCCGGTGAAGTAGCCCAGCAGGTAGCCGAAGCTGTTGTGCAGCATCACCACGGCCATGATCAACAGGCCCGACTCGGCGATCTTCGCCTGGCTGGCGGCCACCACCGCCGCGACGATAATCACGATGCTGACCACCGACACCAGCGGCAACACCTCCACCGCATGGCGCACCCGCTCGCCGAGCACGCGCTGCGCGACCACGCCGAGCACTATCGGCAGCAACACCACCTGCAGGATCGACCAGAACAACTCCATGAACGACACCGGCAGCCAGGCCGACGCCAGCAGCCAGATCAGCGCCGGCGTGAGCAGCGGGGCGAGGAGGGTGGTGACGGCCGCGATGGCCACCGACAGCGCCAGGTCACCGCGTGCCAGCCAGGTCATCACGTTGGACGAGGTGCCGCTTGGGCAGCAGCCGACCAGAATCACGCCGACGGCGATTTCCGGCGGCAGGTGAAAGGCCTGGCACAGCAGCCAGGCCACGCCCGGCATGATCACAAAATGCGCGACCACGCCCAGGGCCACGCGCCACGGGTGGCGGGCAACTTCGGCGAAGTCTTCGAGTTTGAGGGTCAGCCCCATGCCGAACATCACCAGGCCCAGCAGCGGGACGATGGCGCTTTTCAGGCCGATGAACCAGCCGGGTTCGAGGAAGGCGACGACGGCGAAAATCAACACCCAGTAGGCGAAGGTATTGCCGACGAAGCGGCTCAGGGCGGCGAGTGCGCGCATGGGGGTGTCCTTGTTGTTAGATTCTTGAAATGCAAATGCAATCAAATGTGCGAGGGGGCTTGCCCCCGATAGCGGTGGGTCAGTTAAACAGGTATCAACTGACACTCCCTCATCGGCGGCAAGCCCCCTCCCACATGTTGATCTTCACTCGGCTTATTAGATGCCTTGTGGGGTTTCTTCGCCGCCCAGCGCTTCAATCAGCGCCGGCAGGAAATCACCAAACGTCAGCATCATCAAGGTAAAGCTGGCATCCAGTTGGCCCAGGGCCTCTTCGCCGCCGTCCTGTTCGGCCTGGTCTTGCAGCAGGTCTTCGAACTTCAGGCGCTTGACGGTCATCTTGTCGTCGAGCATAAACGACAGCTTGTCCTGCCAGGCCAGCGACAGCTGGGTCACGACCTTGCCGGTGGTCAGGTGCAGCTGGATTTCTTCGCCGGTCAGGTCCTGGCGCTTGCAGCGCACAATGCCGCCGTCTTCATGGGTGTCGCGCAGTTCGCATTCGTCGAGGACGAAGAAGTCATCGGCCGGTTTCTGGGTGGTGACCCAGTCGGTCATGATTGCGGTTGGCGCAGTTTTTACCGTCAGTGGGCGAACCGGCAAGGTGCCGATCACTTCACGCAGGGTCGACAACAGGTCTTCGGCGCGCTTGGGGCTGGCCGAGTTGACCAGGATCAGGCCTTGCTTCGGCGCGATGGCGGCGAAGGTGGACGAGCGACGGATAAAGGCGCGCGGCAGGAAGGCCTGGATGATTTCATCCTTGATCTGGTCGCGTTCCTTCTTATAGACCTTGCGCATTTGCTCGGCCTCGATCTCTTCGACTTTCTCCTTGAGTGCATCACGCACCACGCTGCCCGGCAGGATGCGTTCTTCCTTGCGCGCGGCGATCAGCAGGAAGTCACCGCTGACGTGAACCAGGGGAGCGTCTTCACCTTTACCGAACGGTGCGACGAAACCGTAAGTGGTCAACTCCTGGCTTGCACACGGGCGCGCCAGCTTGGTGGCCATGGCCGCTTCCAACGCCTCGGCATCAACAGGCAGATCTTGGGTCAGGCGATAGATAAGCAGGTTCTTGAACCACATGGGGTGAGTCTCTCCTTTATACAAAGGGGGGCATTATTGTCTTGATCCGGGCTGAGGCCAACCCTGCCTAAGCCATTGGAAGGCCTCAAAAAAAAGATTTAAGAAAGTGCTTGCCAGACCCAGGGTCGCTCCGTAGAATGCGCGCCACACCGAAGCGAAGGGTGATTAGCTCAGCTGGGAGAGCGTCTGCCTTACAAGCAGAATGTCGGCGGTTCGATCCCGTCATCACCCACCATTCGTTTTATGTGTTACGCGCAGCGGTAGTTCAGTCGGTTAGAATACCGGCCTGTCACGCCGGGGGTCGCGGGTTCGAGTCCCGTCCGCTGCGCCATATTCGGTAACCTGGAACACTGAACGCCAGGTCACCACAAGAAGCCCGCTCATTGAGCGGGCTTTTTTTTCGTCTGCGATTTGTGCAGGAGCCGGCTTGTTGTGCTGAGGGAGCAAGCGCCCTCAGCACAAGGTGTGTTGGCGCTTAGAAATCCCAGCGGGTGGTCACCATGACGTTGCGTGGCTCACCGTAGGCGGCGGAGTTATAGAAGCCAATATTGGTGTAATAGCTCTTGTCGAAGATATTGTTGACGTTCAGCGTCGCCGACAGGTTCTTGCTGATCTGGTATTTGCTCATCAGGTCCACGAGCCAATACGCCTCCTGGGAAAACTCTTCGTAGCCGCCACGCGGGCTGTTGTAGATGTCCTGCCAACCCACGCTTTGCCAGCGAACGCCGCCGCCGACGGTCAACTTGTCCAGGTTGCCCTTGAGTTTGTACGTGGTGTACAGCTTGACCTGGTCTTCCGGCTCGAAGGTGGAGATCTTCACGCCCTTCTCGTCGCGCACAATCTTGTGGGTGTAGCCAGCCTGCAGCTGCCAGCCAGGCGCGATTTCGCCGGACATCTCCACTTCATAACCTTTGGTCACCGCCTTGCTGCTCTTATAGGCGTAGTTGTTGGGTGTGGGCTTGAGGTTGTTGTACTCGTCGTCGGACAGCGCGCGGTTGGACTCGTGGATTTCAAAGTAGGCGGCGCTGGCATTCACTCGACCGTCGAGATAGTCGGCCTTGATACCCAGTTCCCAGTTCTGGCCTTCATCCGGTTCCAGCAGTTTGTTGTCGCGGTCGCGGTTGTAGTTTTCCTGCGGCATGAAGATATCGGTGTAGCTGGCGTAGACCGCGTAGGTGTCATTCAGGTCATAGACTGCGCCGACATACGGCACGACGCGCCCGGACTCGCGATAGCTGGGGTTGTAGCCGGTGACCTGATAGTTGACCAGGCGCGCACCGAGCAACACCTTGAGGTCGTCGGCAAGGTTCAGGCGCGTGGTCGCGTACGCGCCGGTCTGGCGCACGGTGTCGTCGATCAGTGATTGCGCCTTGCCCCAGTCCGGCATCGTTGCGTGGCCGTGCCAGTTGTTGAAGTCGACGATATTGGGGTCCAGGTTCCAATAGCCTTTGCCTTGCCATTGCGACGCGCTGATCGAGCCGCCAAGCACCAGTTCATGTTCACGCCCGCCGAGACTGAACGGGCCGCTGACATACAGGTCGGCGGAGTCGCTGACGGTTTCCCCGGTGTATTTGCCCGAGGTCAGTTGCGCGGCGCCATCCGGCTGCGGCTGGTCGCCCTGGATCGAGCCCATCAGCGCGTGGTAGCCGTTGATCTTGTGGTCCAGTTGCAGCTTGCTCACCCAGCCATTGCCCAAGTCATGTTCGAGCATGGCGAACACGGTGCGGGTGTATTGCTCCCAACTGCTCCACTCGGCGGCGTCGTTGAACGAACGCTTGACGCTGTTGCGATTGCCCTGGGAGTTGATCAGCGGAAAGCTGCCCGACCAGGACGAGCCTTTTGGCAGCGTGTCCTGGTAGTCGCCGCCTACGGTCAGCAGGGTGTCGGGCGACAGGTCGAACTCCATGATGCCGTAGTACGTCGGGCTCTTGCGCGAGTAGTGGTCCATGAACGAATGCTTGTCCTGGTAGGCCGCCACGGCCCGGCCGCGCACGTTGCCGCTGTCGGTCAGCGGGCCGCTGACATCCAGTTCACTGCGGTAGTTGTCCCATGAGCCCGCGCCGAGGGTGGCGTGGCCTTGGAAATCGGCGGTGGGTTTCTTGCGCACCAGGTTGATCGTGGCGCCGAGTGAGCCGGCGCCGGTGAGCAGGCCGGTGGCGCCCTTGAGCACTTCGACGCGGTCGTAGATCGCCATGTCGCTCAGGGTGTTGCCCGCCGAGTAGGCGACGTTACGCGCGGTGGAAGGGATGCCGTCGTACTGGAAGTTGTTGATCGAGAAGCCGCGCGCATAGTAGTTGCTGCGCTCGGTGTCGAAGGCCGACACGGTGATGCCGGGCGTGTGGCGCATCACGTCGTCCACATTGGTCAGGCCGAAATCATCCATGTGCTGGCGGGTGATCACGGAGACCGATTGCGGGGTTTCCTTGGGCGTCAGCACCAGGCGGGTCGAGGTCGCGAGCGTGCCAGGGGTGTAGGAACCAGTGCCTTCGGTGATATTGCCCAGTTGGGTGGCGCTGACTTGGGTCGGGCTCAGTTCCATGGTGCCGTCGCTGGCAATGGGCGCCGGTTGCAGGGCGTAGACCTGGTCACCTTTTACCGCGCGATAACCGCTGCCCAGCAGCAATAGGTCGAAACCGTCCTGGATGCCATAGCTCCCCTTGAGGCCAGGGCCGTTGAGACCTTCCAGTTCATGGGACTGGAACACGATAGCCACGCCGGCCTGTTGGGCAAAGCGATTGAGCGAGTTGCCCAGTGGCCCGGCAGGGATGTCAAAGGCCTGGGCGGCGACGTTGAGCGTCTGCGCCTGGGCCAGGGCCAGGTTGGCGTACATCACGCTCGAGCTGAGCAGGGCCAGGGAAAGTGGCGCGCTTTTGAGCAGGCCAAAGCGACCGCGTGGGGAGGCAGGGGTGTGCATGGGAGAGGCAATCCTTTACTTGTCGAATTACCTTGCTTGACGGGTAACCTCGGAAAAACCGGAAGCAAATGCGAATAATTATTTTTTGGCCGTGTGTTCGCGGTCCACGACGATCAGCCACGGCGTGAAGCTGCGCACCTTGATCGGCAAGGTCTGCGCCAGTAGTTGCAGGGCGTGGTCGCTGTCATCCAGGGGAATGACGGCCGATACGCGCAGGCTTTGCAGCGCGGCGCGATCAAATTGCAGGTGCCCGGACCGGTGCCGCGCGATCTCATCGAGCACGTCGGGCAGGGGGCGGTTCTCCACCACCAATTGGTGGCGACGCCAGGCCTCGTTGATGCTGGCGGGGTCGATAGTGCCGGCCAGGCGTACGCTGTTCGAACTCATCCGGGCCTGGGAGCCGGCATCCACTTCCAGTGTCTGCTGGGCGTTCGCGCTTTGCGCGGCCACCCGTGATTGCAACATGCTCAGCACGGTAACGTCGCCCTCGCGCTTGACCACAAACCGCGTGCCCAGCGCACGCAGGGTGCCTTGCGGCGTCTGTACGATAAAGGCGCGTGTGCTGTCGTGGGCGACGTCTACCAGGATCTCGCCTTGCAGCAGTTCGATGCGGCGCTGCCAGGCATCGAAGTGCAGGTTCGCGGCACTGGCGCCGTTCAGCGTCAGCGTCGACCCATCTGCCAACTGCAGGGTCTGCCATTGGTCTGGGCCATTGCGCACATCGGCCGTCCACTGTTGGGGGTAAGGGCTGAGGAGTAGCGCCGCCGCCGGCAGGGCCAGGCTGCCCGCCAGCAGCAGGGCACGCAATGCATTCTTGCCGCGGCGCGGTTTGTGGTGCGCGAACGCCGCGCTCAAGGCTGCCCGCGCCGGGGCTTTTTTGCCTCGCAAGGCCTGCATCCGGGTGATGACGGCTTCCATGCGCGCAGCGGCGGCAGCGTAGTGGGGGCCTTGTTGTTTCCAGCATTCGAACGCCACGCGCTGAGCCTCACTCAGCTCACCCTCGTGCAGGCGCAGCAGCCATTCGGCCGCTTGTTCTTCGATCTGTTGGTGGGCGTCGGACATGGGCGCTCAAGTATCCATACTGTGCCCGCAGTGCATCAGTGCCTGGATCAGGTATTTGCGCACGGTGCGTTCAGACAGCTTGAGGTGACGGGCGATCTGTTGCTGGGTCATTTCTTCGAGGTAATACAGCACGAACGCCTCGCGGGAGTACGCGTGCATGCCTTCCAGGAGAAAGGCGATCTGTTCGAGGGCTTCGAGGGTAGTGTGGATCTGCTCCGGGGACTGGAACCCCTCCAGCGCATCCATCGTCAGCGCCAGTTCTTGCAGATAGGCCTGTTCGATCTGTTTGCGTCGCGACTGGTCAATGATCAGGCGCCTGGCGGTGGTACTCAGATAGGCCCGGGGTTCACGGATGCCGGCGACGCATTCACGGGTATTGAGAATGCGTGCAAAAGTGTCCTGCGCCAGGTCGGCTGCGTTCTGGCGACAGCCCAGCTTGCGCCGCAGCCACGTCAGTAACCAGCCATGATGCTCGCTGTAGAGCTGGGTTATTTCCCGTTGGAATGGCGGTTCACCCACTGACATAGGCGTGGCCCAAGTGTTATTGAGAATGGTTTCTAATTGTGAGGCCAAGCATCGGGTAAACGCAATAGACTCGCGTTTACTTGAGCAGAAGCCCGTTTTTACAGGGGTTGCGCCAGGCTTGAGAAAATATTTCAAATAAATTGCATTTAAATCAACACATTGCGAATTTTTGGTATATGATGCCGCCCACACCGAAACGAAGGGTGATTAGCTCAGCTGGGAGAGCGTCTGCCTTACAAGCAGAATGTCGGCGGTTCGATCCCGTCATCACCCACCATTCGTTTTATGTGTTACGCGCAGCGGTAGTTCAGTCGGTTAGAATACCGGCCTGTCACGCCGGGGGTCGCGGGTTCGAGTCCCGTCCGCTGCGCCATATTCGGTAACCTGGAACACTGAACGCCAGGTCACCACAAGAAGCCCGCTCATTGAGCGGGCTTTTTTTTGCCTGCGATTTGACCTCCCCACGCGTTGCCGTTGTGCACTGCAAAGTCGCCATGAACTGTGCTGGTGCGTCATGACGTGGGGGAATACCCCCATGCACATTGGTCGATTGCGCCTCCTGCCGCTTAAACGGTTATCTATAGCCACGCGAAGACTTCCAGGCGAGCTACCGGCAGCAGGACGCTGCGGTGCCCGCTCTCTAAATAATGGCCTTTCAAGGCATAAAAATAGTCTGCAAGGGGAATGGCACCATATGAAATATCCATTGCGTGCGTTGGTGTTCTGGCCAACGTTCCTGATTCTGCTGGCGGCGGTGATCGCCAGCTACATCGACCTGCAGGCGTTCCTGTCGGTCAGCAAGCAGCTCAACAGTCTCATCCTCAACAACTTCTCCTGGCTGTTCAGCGCCGGCTCGTTTGCCATGGTGGTGTTGACCGCCATCGTCTACTTTTCGCCCTTGGGCAAGGTGCGCATCGGGGGTGAAGACGCCAAGCCGCTGCTGAGCAAATGGCGCTGGTTCATGGTGGCGCTGTGCACCACGCTGGCGGTGGGGGTGTTGTTCTGGACCACCGCCGAGCCGCTCTATCACCTGTATGGGCCGCCCACCAGCCTGCCGATCGAGGCGGGCAGCGCGGCGGCTAAAAGCTTTGCCATGTCGACGATGTTCCTGCACTGGACCATCACCCCTTACGCGATTTACCTGGTGCCCTCGCTGGTGTTCGCGCTGGTGTTCTACAACCGTCGCAGCCGTTTCTCCATCGGCGCGATGCTGGAGCCCCTGCTCGGCGAGGCCCGAGTGCGGCGCTATGCCGGGCTGATCGACACCCTGGCGATGTTCGCCCTGGTGGCAGGCATGGCCTCGTCCCTGGGCACCGGCGCACTGACTCTGTCGGGCGGCCTTAGCCAATACATCGGCGGCGAAACCACGCCGTTCCGTTTGGCGATCATCATCGCGATCATCGTCATCACCTTCGTCGCCTCAGCCGCCAGCGGCCTGCAGCGTGGCATTGTGATGCTGTCGTCGTTCAACACCTGGATCATGCTGGCCCTGGGGTTGTTTGTGCTGTTGTGCGGGCCGACCCTGTACATGTTCAGCCTCGGCGTAGAGTCCCTCGGGGTTTACCTCGACACCTTCTTCAGCCGCAGCCTGTTCACCGGCGCCGCGAGTGGCGACACCTGGCCGCAGAGCTGGACGGTGTTCTACTGGTCGGTGTGGTTTGCCTGGGCACCGGTGAGTGCACTGTTCCTCGGCAAGATCGGGCGTGGCTACACCGTGCGCGAGTTCATCCACATCAACATGCTGTACCCGGCGCTGTTCACGGCGGTGTGGATTTGCATTTTCTCCGGCACCAGCCTGTACTTCGATGCGCTGGGCGATGGCAGCCTCAACCGCGTGCTCAACGAGCAGGGCGTGGAGCACGTGCTGTACCAGATGTTCCAGCAGTTGCCGGCCAGCGGCGTGATGATCGCGTTCCTGCTGTTCGTGGCATTTATCTCCTTCGTCACCGCGGCAGACTCCAGCACCGACGTGATCGCCAACCTGTGCAGCAAAGGCGTGACCGCCGACTCCGACCTGGACGGCAACCCGGCGCTGAAGATTGTGTGGGGTGTGATCATCGGCACGGTGTCGTGGGTGATGGTCGCCTTTGTCGGCATCGACGGGGTCAAGATGCTCTCCAACCTCGGCGGTTTGCCCGGAATGATCCTGGTGCTGCTGGCCAGTACCTCGCTGATCTTCTGGTTGAAAGACCCGACATTGCTGGAGGTGAAAAACCTGCAGCCCGCCACCGAACCCGACGTGCAGGGCGCCAGCCCCGTGCCGGAATTCGCCCGCTAAGCCATAGCCTCTGTGTGTCTCCCCATACGCTCCCGGCGAGCGTGGGGAGTCGTTTGCCTGCACTCAATGCGTTTGGAGTTACCGATGGAAATCGTTACCGAGTTTGCCTACAAGGTCCGTGAAATCGAGCATTGCCTGATCCCCCTCAAGGACGGCACTCAACTGGCCGCGCGCATCTGGCTGCCCGAGGTTGCCGGTTTGCAGACCTTTCCGGCGATCCTGGAATACCTGCCGTACCGCAAGCGCGACGGCACCGCCGTGCGTGATGCGCTGACCCATCCGTGGATGGCGGGGCAGGGCTATGTGTGCGTGCGCGTGGACATGCGCGGCAATGGCGAATCCCAAGGGCTGATGGCCGATGAATACCTGTTGCAGGAACAGGACGACGCCCTCGAAGTGATCGACTGGCTGTGCCAGCAGCCCTGGTGCGACGGCAAGGTCGGCATGATGGGCATCTCCTGGGGCGGCTTCAACGGTCTGCAAGTCGCGGCGCGCCAGCCCGAGGCGTTGAAGGCGATCATCACGTTGTGCTCCACCGATGACCGCTTTGCCGACGATATCCATTACAAGGGCGGCAACCTGCTGATGGAGAACTTCGGCTGGGCTGCGACCATGCTCAACTTCAGCGCGGCGGTGCCCGACCCGCTGTTGGTCGACGACTGGAAAACCCTCTGGCAGCAACGCCTGGAGGCCATGCCGCTGCTCGCCGAAACCTGGCTGCAGCACCAGACCCGCGATGACTATTGGCGCCACGGTTCGGTCTGCGAGGATTATTCGAAGATCAAGGCGGCAGTCTACGCCGTGGGCGGTTGGGGCGATGCCTACCGCAACACGGTCTCGCGCCTGATGGAAAATTTGCCCGGCCCGAAGAAAGCCATGATCGGCCCGTGGATTCACAAGTACCCGCATTTTGCCGTGCCCAATCCCGCCATCGGCTTCCTGCAAGAAGCCAAACGCTGGTGGGATCACTGGTTGAAGGGCATCGATAACGGGGTGATGGATGACGCAGCCTGCACCTTTTACCTACAGGACATTCTGCCGCCCAAGGGCAGTTACGCCGAGCGCCCCGGCATCTGGGTGCAGACGGCACGGTGGCCCGACCCACAGGTGCAGTGGACGGATTTCAGCCTCGATGAGCGCGGTCTCAACCCGGGCAACCAGGCGCTGGCCCACCCGCGCAGCATCTGCTCGCCGCTGACCACTGGCCTGCACCAGGGCGAATATTGCGCCATCTGGTTCGGCCCCGACGGCCCGACCGACCAACGCCGCGATGACGCCCATTCGCTGTGCTTCGACTCCCAGCCACTGACCGAACCCCTGGCCCTGCTCGGCGATGCGCGCCTCACGCTGCGCCTGGCCAGCGACACCGCCTGCGGGCAATTGGTGGCGCGTCTGAACGCGGTGGCGCCGGATGGGCAGGTCACGCAGATCAGTTACGGCGTGCTCAATCTCACGCTGCGTGAGGACTTATCCCGCGTGACGCCGGTGATTCCCGGTGAGCCGATGGACGTGCACCTCAACCTCGACCATATCGGCATGCGTGTGCCGGTCGGCTACCGCCTGCGCCTGGCCTTGAGCACCGCGAGTTTTCCGCTGCTGTGGCCGAGCCGCGAGTTGACCACCCTGACCCTGTTGCCGAGCCTGCAAAGCCTGCAACTGCCGGTGTTTACCGGCCAAGCTTTGGAGTGCCCCTTCGAGGCGCCGCAAGCCGCCACCCCGGCCAACCTGGAAATCCTGCGCGCCGCCGCGCCGAAACGCACCTTGATCGAAGACGTAGGCAGCGGCGAAGTCTGCGTGAAAATCGAAGACGACCTCGGCGCGATGCGCTTCAACGATCACGGCCTGTCGGTGGACCAGCGTTGCACCGAGCAATACCGCACCTTGCCGTGGGACCCGTTGTCGACCCGCGCCGATATCCACTGGCACTACCGCGTGGGCCGCGACGCCTGGGCCGTGGAGGTGGAAAGCCGCCTGAGCGTGCACGCCGATGCCGAGTGGTTCTATATAGAGGCGGAGCAGACGGCGTGGGAAAACGGCCAGTTGGAACACCGGCGGCAATGGAGCAAACGCGTGGCCAGGGTCGCGCTGTGAGTGAGCAACTGGCAGGATGCCTGCCTACGTGATCTCTGCGGGCCGGTTAATCACCGGCCCGTTTTTGCCATTGGAACTGTTCATGTCGCGCCGAAACGTCGATCTTCCGCCTCTCAACTGTCTGCAGACCTTCGAAGCGGCTGCCCGCCACCTGAGTTTTACCCAGGCCGCCCAGGAGCTGAACCTGACCCAAAGCGCGGTCAGCCGCCAGGTCAAGCGCCTGGAGGAAGACCTGGCGCGCCCGCTGTTTTACCGGCTGGCCCAGGGCCTGAGCCTGACGCCGGCGGGCATGCGATACTTTCGCACCATCCAGCGCCTGCTGCGCGAACTCGACCGCGAGTCCGCCGAGCTGCGCCGACGCGGAGCCGACCGTCAACTGACCCTGGCCAGTACGCCCACCATCAGCTCCATCTGGCTTGCCGGCCTGCTGCCGGAATTCCAGCGCGAGCACCCGGACCTGGATATTCGCATCCTGTGCAGCGAAAGCCCCAGCCACCTTGATGTGAACGAATATGACCTGGGCCTGTTCTATCACCTCGACGAGTTGGCGGCGCCCCACGGCCTGGAGCTGTCGCCGGTGTTCGACAGCGAACAGGTCATCACCGTGTGCAGTCCTGATTACCTCAAACGCCACGGCCCGATTCGCGACCTGCAACACCTGCTCTACGGCCACACCTTGCTGATCGTTGAAGACCACTACCACGACTGGCTGACCTGGACCGACTGGTTCGCCGACGCCGGTGAGCACTACCACACCCCGCGCCATGCGTTGCGCACCAACAGCTATCAACTGTTGATGCAATCTGCGGTGATGGGCCACGGCGTCGCCCTCGGCTGGAAGAGCCTGCTGGAAGGCGAACTGGCCGCCGGGCGCCTGCAAATGGCCGTGCCCCACACCATGCACAGCCGTGGTCGCTTGCACCTGATGCAACCCCATCACCGCAACCCGCCGTCGGCGGCGCGCAGTTTTCGTCAATGGCTGCTGGCCCATGCCAGCCGTTTGAACAACCCCGCCTGAGCCACCATGAACCTGACTTTCCTGACCTTCCCGGCGCTGTACAGCGCCACCATCCTGATGCTCACCGGCAACGGGCTGTTCTTCAGTTTTATCGGCCTGCGCCTGAGCAGCCAGGGCATCAACGAAGTGTGGATTGGTGCGCTGACGGCGGCGTACTACGGCGGCATGGTCTGCGGCGCCAAGTTCGGCCACCGCATGATTGCCGGCGTCGGGCATGTGCGCTCGTATGTGGCGTGCGCCGGGGTCGCGACCATCATTGTGTTGCTGCATGTGCTGTTCGAGCAGCTGGAGTTCTGGCTGGCGCTGCGCTTTGTGATGGGCCTGGTGATGATGAACCAGTACATGGTCATCGAAAGCTGGCTGAACGAGCAGGCTGAAAACAACCAGCGCGGCGCAGTGTTCGCCGGCTACATGGTAGCCGTGTCCCTGGGCCTGATGCTGGGGCAGGGCGTGTTGATCTGGCGCCCGGAGCTGGATTTCAAACCGCTGATCATCGTCGCCATCTGCTTCGCCGCCTGCCTGCTGCCGGTGACCATGACCAAGCGCCTGCACCCGGCCAAGCTGGTGGCGGCGCCGCTGGAAGTGGGATTCTTCTGGCAGCGCGTGCCCCAGGCGCTGACCACGGTATTCGTGACCGGCCTGATGATCGGCGCGTTTTACGCATTGGCGCCAGTGTTCGCCACACGCAACGGGCTGACCACCGCCGAGGCGAGTACCTTTGTCGCGGTGTCGATTTTTGCCGGGCTCTGTGGCCAGTGGCCAATCGGCTGGCTGTCGGACCGCATCGACCGCTCGCGGCTGATCCGCGCCTGCGCCCTGGCCTTGGGGCTGCTGGTGATCCCGCTGTGGGGCCTGGTGCAATTGCCCTACACGCTGTTGCTGGTGTTCGGCTTTCTCAGCGGTTTGCTGCTGTTCACCCTCTACCCGCTGGCGGTGGCCCTCGCCAACGACAACGTCGAACAGCCCCGGCGCGTGCCCTTGAGCGCGATGATGCTCGCCACCCACGGCATTGGCGCCAGCCTCGGCCCGATGCTCAGCGGCGCATTGATGAACAGCTACGGGCATGGCGCCTTCTACATGCTGTTTTCGGCCTGCGCGCTGCTGCTGATCTGGCGTGTGCAGCCCAAGCAAGTCACCGGTGAATACCTGGTGGAAGGCGCGCCGCTGCACCACGTGGCCATGCCCGAACACCCGATGGGCGCCATGGCCGCCGTGCTCGACCCACGCGTAGACGAAATCCCCGAAGAACTGGTGATCAACGAACCGGCGCCCGACAACAAGAGCTGATCGCCTACTTGGCTTTCTTCTTGCGCCCCTCGCGCGTGGCCAGGTGCTCGAAGAAAAACGAGGCGGTGCCGAACACGGCGATGATGGTCAGTACGAGCATGCCGAGGGTTGAGCTTTCCACGGTGAACTTCCTGCGTGATGGGGTAGGCGTTCACCGTAGAGGGGCAGGGGAAGTGGCTCAATAGATGCGACGCAAAGCTTACGGCGTGGGGGCTATTGTTACGCAGTCTTTACAAGAACGTCGCCCGCAATCACGTGATTGCGGCGTGGGGTGGCAAGGATTGAGCAGGTCTACGTGAATAACGCTCCTGAAAGCGGGCCTCGGGTGAGACCCGCTTGAGCTACCTGAATTTCAATAGAATGACTGCGGCTATCATCCAAATGAACGCGGTGAGCATCAGCGTCATGTTTACGATCAGGTGGCGTTTCAAGTAGGGAGGGAAGTTTCCGAGATCAGTAGGGTTTACCTCTCCAATAATGATAGATGCCCTCGGCCACACCACCATTCCGGCGATTTTTGATATTTCCAATAGCGACCAGATGAAGCCACGCTTGCCCAGGCTCGGTCCCCAAAGGTACATGTACTGGCTGCTCTTCAAGCCTTCCTTTATCGCCTCCAAGTGACGGTGGCTCAGGTACAGGCTGTACGCGATACCGGCAACTGCAAGCAGGCCTGGGGCTCCCAGGAAAAATATCGCAACCCATGGAGACCACGTGTCGATACTGCTCATGGTTTCGTAGTCTCGTAAATGTTCTCATCCATATATTTTCCATCCATGCCATCGACGGTGCACAGGGCCTCAGCTGAGGCCCGCTTGAGCTACCTGAATTCCAACAGAACGACTATCAATGCGATCCAAGCTGCGGCAATGAAGGTCATCGTCATATTGACGATCAGGTATCGTTTCAGGTGGGGTGGGAAGTGTTTGAGGTCGTCCGGGTCCAGTTCTCCAATAATGATAGAAGCCCTTGGCAGCAGTATCATTCCGGCGATTTTTGATATTTCTAAGAGCGACCAAATCAAACCTCGCTTCCCCAGGCTCGGGCCCCATATATAAATATACCGACTGTTCTTCAAGGCTTCCTTTATCGCTCCAAGGTGCCGATGGCTAATGTACAGGCTGTAAGCAAGGCTCAACGCTGCAAGCAGAATTGGACCGCTAGTGACACTTATCGCGATCCAGGGAGCCCACGTATCGATATTGATCATGGTTGCGTAGTCTCATAAATTTTCTCACCTATGTATTCACCAGCTAACTCGCCACCTTTCGTACCTGCCCATGCACCAGCCCCTACTATCGCCGCGACGCAGACGACACCCCCGATACCCCCTGAAGCAATGCCAACTCCTAGGCATATCGAAGTGCTCGCATAACTTGCCATTACGCCACCAATGCCACCAACAAGGGTGGACCCTGCAAATTTCCCCCCTTCAGTAAACTTGATCTTCTCGCAAGCCGCCGCAGAATCGCCGTTACACACCTGCTGAATAGCCAGCAACGAAGAAACGCCGCCAATCCCAATAGCGATATACCCACCCGTCTTCATATATTTGGCTGCACGACTGACTGCATCCACATGGGCGGCATAGCCTGGAATCTGCCCCGGTGCACCCGCTTTATCCCAATGGTGTACCAGGCTCCGACTGGAGATGCCGAGGGAGGTTTTAAGCTTCGGATGATCGCCCAGGGTTGTCTGGCCACGCAGACGTGTCGAGTTCAGTAGATGGGCGTCCAGTTGCTTCATCAGGCGCGCGCGTTCAGCGAAGAACTCCGGCGATCTAAGGTGGCCGTGCTGGCGATAGCTGCCCTGATGCAAGCGCTCGATCGCCTGGAGGGTGTCGCGCAGGTTGGTCAGGTGCGCTTCCATCACTACCGCGCTGACGCCGAGCCAGGTCGCGGTGGAGCCGATGTAACTGGCAATTTCTGCGCCGTGCCGATAGAGAAAATCAGCCTCGTCTGGCGTCAGGGATTCGAGCGATGCATCCACTTGCTGGGCGGCCTGCATCAGTTGTGATTCCTGATAGGTGCAGGCGCTGTTACTCGGATCGCTGAGTACGATGATAGACCCGGCTTTTACATCCCCACGGTTGGGGTTGAGCGCCCGGTATTTATTCATCACAGCAGCGCTATTCATAGGAAACAGCGTCGCTTCCAACGCTTCGCGGCTCATGCTTTTAGGGACCACATAGAAGCCAGGTTCTTGAGGCTCAACGCTGCTGGCTACTACGTGGGATGTATCGCTGGAAGGCGCGAACCTCGTAGGTGTTGGCGTTGCCGAGTGGTTAGAAACCTCTGACGGGGCGGGTTCCGACGCCTGCTTTGCCGTTTGCCGAGAAACGCTTTCGCTCGGGGCAATTAGCCGGTTGCTCCCGGAGGGGCAGCCGCAATGTATGACTGCACCATCCAATACCGTGGCAATGCCCATCCAGCGCACGGACGGTAGGCTTTCAGCAATCACACCGTCCTTGCCGCACGCAGGACAGCGTGTAGTTGTATCGCCGAGTCGCAAGACGCTACGCCCGCCCTGGTTTGCGTTTGGCAGGCTGCTGATGCACATCGCGCCTGTTGTAGTTAGGTCACCGTGGAGGCCTTGGCCTATACCGTTGACATTTCCTCGTCCCATAATGTGGTCCCTCTCCGATGGCGATGAATAAGCGTGTTATTTCACGCCGCCACCGTGGAAGGAGGAGGGCCGGAAGTACAGTCGGACATTTCCGAAAATAATCCGGAAGGTTCTGATTGGTGGGTGAGCCAGAGTGCGACGGGGTCGAGCGGACCAACGACATCACCCGCAACGACGTGATCGCCGCGTGGCGCATGAACACCGCGCTGGCGGGGTGCATGCCGGAGAGCGCCTCGGGGTTTGGGGATGTGGAGAAGATTGATCGGGTGTTTATGAATATCGAGATACGGCCGATCAGGCAGTTGTTTATGCAGGTGAATGAGTGGCTGCGTGGGGATCGGCGGGTGGGATGGAAGGAACCGATCGGGGTTCCTTCCTGAAAACGGTGATGCCGTAAATCGACACAGTAGACCTGGGTCATTCGTGCCAACCTACAACTTTGCCAACGGCCCACAGCAGAAACGCGAACCCTAAAAGCCCTATGACACTCCATTGCATGACTGCTAGTTTTCGCTTGAGTGGTGCCGGGAAGGTCCTCAAGTCTTCCGCGCTTAGCTGGCCTCTTTTAAGTAGACCGTTTGGGAAGGTCACGATTCCAGAAAGCCCACCCACCAGCAACAGCTTGCCCCAAGGGCCGCCATGTCGGAGCGGCGCCCTAGCCCTCACTGCCGGGCAGTTATGCAGGTGATCCAACATCACATCCATTTGGGTATAGGCGGTGTGAAGTGCAAATCCAATCCAGGCAACTGTACCCAGCACGATGCCACCGGACAGATAACCAAAAAGTGTTTCAGTAAAGGTCATTTGGTGTTCTCGTAGATAACTTCACCGAACTTCTCGCCTGCGGCACCTATAGCGACCCCTCCAGCAACAGATCCCGCGCCAACCACAACAATACCGCATGCCAACGTTGCACCACCTAAAGTCGGCACGCCAAGCGCGACACACAAGGCGCTGACCAGGGAGCCTGTTAGAAGCGCACCTGCCGCTGCGCCGCCGGCAACTGAGCCGATATAACTGCCGGCTTCGGTGTATTTGACCTTTTCACACGCCTCTTCATCGCCTGCTGAGCAGACATTTTTGACCTTCATGGTGGATGCCCCAGCGCCTACCGCCATGCCGACCCAGCCGCCGTATTTGATCGCTTTGGCGGCACTCGATATCCCTTTGATGTGGGTTGCATACCCGGGTATCTGCCCAGGCGCCCCTGCTTGTGTCCAACGGTGCACAAGGCTTCGGCTTGAAATCCCGAGTGCGGATTTCAGGTTGGGATGATCGGGCAGGCCGATACCTTTGCGCACAAGAGAGGCCAGGTGGGTATCGAGTTGAGCAAGGAGGCGTTTGCGTTCACTGAAGAACTCGGGAGACCGTAAGTGTCCATCTTTGAGAAAAGCTCTCTGGTGTAGCGCCTCAATTTCTTGGAGGATATTTTTGAGGTCGTCTAGATTCCTGGCAAACATGGCCTCGCCCACACCAATGGCAGTTGAGCCCAAGGCCAAGACGCTTTGGATTTCCTCGCGATGGCGTTGCATGAAGTCTGCTTCATCGGTAGTGAGAGGCTCCAGAGCGTCATTGGTCTGAGCTGCCGCTTGCATCAACAGTCTTTCTTCGCGAGTGCATTGGAAGTTGCGCGGATCGCTGAGCACGACTATTGAGCCGGCCTTCACTTCGCCTCGATCAGGATTGAGCGCCTTAAACTTGCTCATCACCAGAGGGTCTCGCACAGGAAACAGCGTTGATTCCAACGCTTCGCGGCTCATGCTTTTAGGGACCACATAGAAGCCAGGTTCTTGAGGCTCAATGCGGTTGAAAACCACAGGGACAGGATTGCTTGAGGGCGCGAAGCCGGATTGCTGCGGGGTTTTCGACTGCCTGCTAACTGTTGAGGGGGCAGGTTCAGCTGTTTGCCTTGCGGTCGTTGGTGCGGCTCTTTGGCTTTCGTAGGTGGCCTGATAGATCGAAGGAATCAACTGAGCCCGGCAGGGGCAACCGCTGATACTGTCCAGTGTTCCAGCAACGAGTCTACCATGGCTGTTGATATACGAAATGCCGCCAATAATGTTGTAGATTTTTCCGTCTTTTCCGCAACTTACTCGATCACCTTCACGAGCATGAAGGACGCCAAACATATTGACTCTGTTGTCACCCTCCAGTACTTCCCCGCCGCAGGTGGTCTTATCACCCCAGCCAATGAAATGTCCTTCCCTCATTGTTTGTTCTCTCTTCTATGTTGGTTGGGATAGATAGCGCCTCAACCTTCAAATGATCGGATGCTAACGCGCCTTCAAAACAGCACTGCACTCACCGTGCGGTGCTGCTTTTATTCGTTCAAGGTCTAATGGTGAGGAGGAAATCTTCTGCCATCGGTACACCCTTACGCTCAACGAGTACCGCTGCGTCTTGAGGCGTATTGATGATTTGGTCGCCATTGCTGAGACAGCTGCCCACTAGGGCAATGTGGTCAAAGTCATGACCCGAGGCCGTTACTATTTGCGCTTTGGTACCATCCGGGTACACAGCGTGATCGCCCTTCTGTGCTACGCGTACTTCCAGACCATTAGGCAAGGTGATCACCATTGCAGAGGTCGTTTGTTCAATCACGCCGCCGTTGCGGGTTTGGCTGCCTTGCGTTGCTAAGCGGTAAATGGCGACAGAAGGGTGGGCGTCAATGTAATCCTGCTGTTGCTTAACTGCCGCAAGAGCCTGTTCGCTGAACGTGGAAAGTTGCTGCTCTGTAAAGGGTGACTTGTCGTGAGTGCGGAGATATTCCGGGGAAACTTCGTTGGTATACAACGGGGATGCTGTTGCATTCATGCTCAATATCCTGATCCATGGTTTTTGTGTGTGGCGTTCCTCTTATTTGCTTGATCGAAAAGATATGTCTTGTGCATATCAACCAGCGACACCAAATAAGCGAGTGGTTACCACCTCGCTACCCTGAATATGTGGTTATTGAAAGTAAAGTCGGACGTTTCCGATAAGATCGGTGTAAAGGTCTGATGGGGCAGTAGTGTCAGTAACTAAAGGGGGAGAGTTAAGCCGTATTTATTACCGACATGGAGTCAGTACGGTGGTAGTACTAAGGCGTCCCAGGGCGCGAGTGACTTGCTCTCGCGCCCATCGCGTAACCCTAAGGCGCGTTACGGCTGTGGCGGTAATCGCTGACCGCTTCGTACACCGCTTTACGCAGGCGGTTTATGCCGCCAATGGGGCGATGCTCAGCCACGCCGAACCACGGGTTGAACGATTGGTTGTCGCACGCGAGGTTCTGTTCGGGCGTGTCGAAGTCCTGGGCCGGAATGCGCACTTTGGCCACGCTCTCGTAGGGTGCATCGCTTTCCTTCCATTCGATGCTGGTGTCTTCGATGGGCATGAATTTCTGCGGGTTTTGTCGCTGGATCTGCAACACGAAACACGCAGGCACGCGGTCGGTGGACAGCTGTTGGCTCAAGGCGCTGCGCAGGAAGTTCGGCAGGTCCTGGTTCTGTTTGGGCAGCTGGTATTCCGGGCAGCTTTGCGGGTCGGGCGCGACGCGGAACTTGGCGTTAGCCGCGCCGAACTTGTAGGGCGAGACTGAAAAGTAGGTGGTCTGCGTCGGGCTGGCCGGCGCGGGGGCCAGGGTCGCCAGGGCGATAAACAAGTGGCGCACCTGCCAGCTGCGTGGGTCCGCCTTGGGGAAGAACGCCAGGACTTTCTTGCCGTCCGCTTGCGCGCCGATGTTCTGCGCGTATTCGGCCACATCGCTGACAAAGAAATTCGCATGGCTGAACATCACGAAGTCCTGCTCGGTGCGGGTTTGCTGATCAGCCAGCAGCTGTTTGCCCGGCACATCCAGCAGCTTGAGCGCCATGCCACGGGCGTCGCGAATGCTGTCGAACTGCGGGTAGGCGTTGCCGTTGGACAGGCGTATCAGCGCTTGCCAGGTTTTGCCCGGTTCGGCGAACACGCCCTGGCGCAAGGCGGGGTCAAGGTCGGCCAGCACGCTGACTTCGGCCTTTACGCAGCCATGGGCCTTGGCGTGGGCATCGCGCAGGTAGCGTGTGCCTTCGCGGTGCTGGTCGACGATGCGCACCGCCGTCTGGATGATGCCTTGGGTCATCGCCGCTTCGCCTGCCGGGATCTGTTCGTTCGGTGAGACCGGGCCGCTGTGCTGCCAGGCATACCAGGCGGTGGCGGCCAGCCAGCCGAGCAGGCCCAGGCCGACCAGCCACAACAGAGTCTTGCCGAGAAACGCGCCGATGCGCAGCCAGAGGCGTGCGAGCAGGGAGGGGCGGTTGTAGGGGGATCGAATCATCATGGCAATTGTTGCTCCAGTGGGCCGCCCAGCACTTTCAGGTATTCCAGCAGCGCCCAGCGTTCCTGGGGCAGCAGGCCGCGACCGATGACGCCGTTGCCACGCTGGCCGGCTCGGAATTCATGACCGCTGTTGTGGTTGCCGGTGATTTTGCTATCGAACAGGAATGCATTCTTGAACGCGCCGGTCTCAAACCCGAGGTGGCGCGGGTCGTAGGCGAACGTGCCTTTATAGAAGGTGACGCTGCGCTCGTCCTGGGGAGAGAGCAGTTGGTAGATCGTCGGCACCGAGCCGTTGTGCAAGAACGGCGGGGTGGCCCACACGCCGGCCAGCGGGCGGGCCTTGTAGGCGCGCAACTCACGCACGCCGATAGGCAGGCCGTAGCCATCCAGGCGTGGGCGTTCCGCCGGGGTGACACCGGCGGCGCGGTAGGCGTGGTCTTCGACATAGGCCGTAACGTAGGCCAGACCCTTGGCCACCGAGATGTTCTTCAGGTCCAGGGGCTCGGTCGGCGTGGGGTGCAGCTCGACGGGGAGCTTGGCCAACTCCGCCGGGTCCCATTGCAGGGCGCTGAGGTCGTAACGCTGGTCGGCGATGTTGCCGGCAGTGCCGGGGTCGGTGCCCATGTAGTCCACCGGCAGCATCTTCAGATGTTGCACCGGGCGGCCGCCTTCCTGGGTGACGTTGGGCACATGGCAGCCGGCGCAGTTTTCGGTGAACAGCGCGCGGCCTTGGGCGGCGAGAGGCTTGTCGATTGCACCGAACAGGTCTTCGGGCCAGGTCGGAGGCTTGAGGCGTTGCAGGGTTTCTTCGATCAGGTTGAGGTCGCGCACCCGCACGCTTGACGGGTAGCGCGCCTCGCCCTGCAGCGGTTGGCCTGCGGCGTCGAAGAAGGTCAGGGTTGCGTCCACGCCCAAGGCTTCGCCGATATTGCGCGCCATGGGTTGCTGGGCCGAGCCGTTCCATTGCACCCAGTCAAAGGTCCAGATATCCCACAGCTGCGGGTAGTCCACCGGCGCGTTGGCGACGCGATAGTTGTCCGGTGAGATGGCGTCGCCGAAGCTGGCATTGGCGATACGGCCGAACGCGTCGGTACGGCCCGGGCCTTCCTCGGTGGGGTAGAGGCCGCGGTGGGTGTCGTTCCAGGCAACCTTGAGGAACTTGTTCAGCGACTGCTTGAAGTCCTGGCGCAGTTGGCTGTGCTCGGCGTCGTAGCGATCACCCAGCACCTGGCGGGCGAAGCGCTCGAACTTCCACGGGTTGTAATAGGTTGCCGCAAGGCTTGCGACCAGCGCCTGGCCGAAACTGCCGCCACGCAAGGTGGGCACGCTCGAGGGCAGCACGTGCTGGGCCGAGCCGCCGTCGATACGCAGGGCCTGGCCTTTGAAGTGCAGCTCGCCGGTGTGGCAGGCGGCGCAGGTGATGTCCAGGTATTCGGCGTTGTCGCCGGCGTTTTTGTGCCGGGCGAAACCCACGGGCAGGTTGCCAGGGTTTTGTGCGCTGGGCGTTTGTTTGGGGTCGACCAGGAAACCGAAGCGCGCCAGGTAGTCGGGCGTGGCGAAACGCTGTTCGGAGAACGGCAGTTCCAGGGCGGTGAACCAGTCGTAATGCAGGCCTTTTACCTGGGTGCCCTGGGGCGTGAAGTAGTAGGTCTGGCGGTCGGCGGCACTCCACTGATCCTGGTAGTGCACCTGCTGTACGGGCACGTAGGCCGGCAGCTTGGGGTTGGCGGTGTAATACAGCACCACGGCCAGGATCAGCCCCAGTGCGATGAGTATCAGCAGTAAAACACGGGAAAAAATGCGCAAGATAACTATCCTTGTCGGGTGGTAGCGCTGTTATGCCACCACGCCATAACAGCGGCAAGTGGCCATGAGCCTGTTAGCAGGCGGTTCGCGATCCGTCGCGAGCATGCATCATGAATGAAAATGCTTTTAAACACGTGAACTTATCGGAAGTTTCCTGCTCACATGCCGGTAGCCATTGGTCGTGGCCGCCTGATAAGCTCGCGACTTTATTCGAATGCCCTTTTGGCGCATGAACAAGGAAATAGCATGAAACAGCATCGGTTGGCGGCGGCGGTGGCCCTGGTTAGCCTGGTACTTGCGGGTTGTGATTCGCAGACCAGCGTAGAGCTGAAAACCCCGGCGCAGAAAGCTTCCTACGGCATCGGCCTGAACATGGGCAAGAGCCTTGCCCAAGAAGGCATGGATGACCTGGATTCCAAAGCAGTAGCCCAGGGCATCGAAGATGCCGTCGGCAAAAAAGAGCAGAAGCTCAAAGACGACGAACTGGTTGAAGCGTTTGCCGCACTGCAAAAACGTGCTGAAGAACGCATGACCAAGATGAGCGAAGAGTCGGCAGCCGCCGGCAAGAAATTCCTCGAAGACAACGCCAAGAAAGACGGCGTCGTCACCACCGCTTCCGGTCTGCAGTACAAGATCACCAAGAAAGCCGACGGCGCCCAGCCTAAGCCGACTGACGTGGTGACTGTGCACTACACCGGCAAGCTCACCAACGGCACCACCTTCGACAGCTCCGTGGATCGCGGTAGCCCGATTGACCTGCCGGTCAGCGGCGTGATTCCGGGTTGGGTCGAAGGCCTGCAACTGATGCACGTCGGCGAGAAGGTCGAGTTGTACATTCCTTCCGACCTGGCCTACGGCGCGCAGAGCCCGAGCCCGGCGATCCCGGCCAACTCCGTGCTGGTGTTCGACCTGGAACTGCTGGCCATCAAGGACCCAGCCAAGGCTGAAGCCCCTGACGCACCTGCAGCACCAGCCGCCAAGAAGTAATCGGCGACTGAACACAAACGCCCCGTTTCGACGGGGCGTTTTTGTTTCCGCGATTTGCATCGATCCAGATGTGGGAGAGGTTTGCCCCCCGATCGCGGTATATCAGCCAAGTGATCCAGTGGCTGACACTCTGCTATCGGGGGCAAGCCCCGTCCCACAGTGAAGCCTCTGCAATCTGAACGAACGTCCGTGACTGAGCACAGTCTGATATAAGACTCGAGTACGGGTAGCCGCACATCAACGCCAAGTCAATGAAATATTGGGTTTTTTTATGTGCGCAAAAAACGCCCGATCTGACTGTAGGCCTTGTAATCCGTGGCTTTCAGCTGGGAAAACCAGCTCTGTTCACAAGGTTATCCACAATTTGTGTGGATAACTTTTTATGTCGCCTGGAACTGGAGTGATCCATGAAACCACCCTTCAATTTCACCCGTTTCCTGCCCATGGCCGCTCGCTTGCTGGGCCGGGGGCGTTTGCCGACCCTGCTGTTCGCTGTCGCCGCCAAAGGCTCGAGCCAGGGCAACCGCCTGGGCAAGCTCAAGGATGATCTCAAACTGCTGCAGGCCCTGTGCCTGGCCTACTGGCGCGGCGAGTATCGCGCGATCAGCCCCAAGGCGCTGATCTCGGTAGTGGCGGGGCTGATGTACTTCCTCAGTCCGATTGATGCGATCCCGGACTTTATTCCCATGTTCGGCATGCTCGATGACATCGCGGTATTGGCGTGGGTCATGAAGACCCTGGAGGGCGAACTGAGCGCCTTTCGCGCCTGGCGCGACGCGCAGCGCCCGGAAAAACTCGCCGTGGTCGAGCGCCTGCCCGCCACGCCGGCCTTGCTGAGCAAGGAAAACCCGCAAAAAAACTAATGACTCTTATATCCACCTACGCCCTTTGCGGCTGTTAGGATTACACTCCTAAGGAAAAGTGCTTACTCAGTAAGTGTTGTTATCCTACGGGGCAGTCATGGATATTCAGATAATTTCACGCAATGGCGAACCCGAATACGCGGTCTTGCCATGGGATCAGTACCAGGCGCTGCTAAAAGCTGCCGGTCAGCAACAACCCGCATCGCCTCCACCTGCTACTGCCCACGCCGCACCTGCTCAGGACCTGCGGCCGCTCGCCGACCTGCGCGGCCTGCGCGAAGCCAAGGGCCTGGCCATCGAGGCCCTGGCCCGCACCGTGGGCATCAGCCCGTCGTATCTTGGATTGATCGAAAGTGGAGAACGCCAGCCGGATGCTGCGATCCGCCGCAGCCTGGCCTGGGAATTGGGTGTTGCAGGTTGGAGGGATGAATCTTGAGCGTACGTATCAGCCGTCAACACTGGGATGGGTTACTCAACGAGCTGGACCAGGCGCGCCGCCAGCGCCATCTACTGACGTATCGCGCGCTGCTGGAGCGCCTGCAATTTCCCACGCCGGCCATGCAAACCCTGGCCGCCGCCCTGGAACACCTGGCCGCGCTGGACGCCAAGGCCGAGCAGCCGTTGCGCAGCTCGCTGGTGATCAGCCAGGGTGCCAGCCGCTTGCCGCGTACCGGTTTCTTTGAGTGCGTGGAGCGCCTGGGGCGTTTCAGCGGGCCATCCGATGGTGTGGCCGCCGCGTCCTGGCACGCCTCGGAAGTGGTGCGGGTGTTCGAATACGAGTACCCGGAATCCGCCGAGGCCTAAAGCGCCTGAGGCAATACGTCCATGCTGTCGATCACGTGGATGCTGTAGCCGGCCATATCCTTGGCATGGTGCTTGGCCTGCGACGCCAATTCCGCCAGCTGGCTGGCATCGAGTTGTGCACAGGCCTGCGGGTACAAATGCACCACGCCGATAGACAGCGACAGCAAGGCAAACTCCTGGCGCACACCCTGGCGGTTCAATGCCACGAAGCAGCCGGCTTCCAGGTGCTCCGCACGGTAAAAGCGTCGACACTGGGTGTGGAAGTCATCCAGCAATTGGTTGAGGCGCTTGCGCCAATCCTGCGGCCCCAGCACCAGTAAAAAATCATCGCCACCAATGTGCCCGACAAAGTCGCGGCTGGGGTCTACCCGGTCGTTCAGGCATTGCGCGAGGCACAGCAACACCTCATCCCCACGCCCGTAGCCGTAGATGTCGTTGAACGGCTTGAAGCTGTCGATATCCACGTAGCAGATCACCGATTCACGCTGTTGCTGCAACAGCCGTGTGAGGCACTGCTGGATCGGCACGTTGCCCGGGAGCAGGGTCAGCGGGTTGGCGTAGCGGGCCTGCTGGATTTTCAGCTCGGTAATCAGCTTGAGCACGTCGATGACCCGGCCCAGCCCCAGGTAGTCGCCGTTGAGGGTGATGATGAAATCTTCTTCAATACGTTGCCGCGCGCGGCTGGTCAGCAACCGGCTGACTTGTTGCAGGGATTGGCTTAGCTCCACCGCGAGAAAATCATCGCTCATCAAGCGGCTGATGGGCTTGCGCGCAAACAGATCGGTGGCGAACGGCTTGAGCAGGGCATCCGACAGCGAGTGCCGATGCACGATGCCGACCGGGTGGCCGCGCCCATCCAGCACCGCCAGGGAATTGAGGTTGGCCTGGCGCCGGAACGACTCCAGCACCTGGGCGGTGGCGGTGTCCTGGTCCACCGCCGGTTGTTCGTTGAGCAGGGCGCTGAGGTCGCTGGCCTCTTCGCTCAGGGCGATATTGGCATTGTCCGGTTTGGGCAGCATTTGGCGCGCTTCCTGCGGCGGGTGTTCCTGGGGACGGCAGAGCAGGTAGCCCTGGACCAGGTCCACACCCATCTCGGTGAGCACCGCCAGCTCTTCCGGCAGCTCGATGCCCTCGGCAATCACCTGGGCGCGCGAGGCCCGGGCAATCTGCAGGATCGAGCCGACAAACTCGCGCTTGAGCGCGTCCTGGTGAATGCCGTCGATAAAATGCCGGTCGATCTTCACGTAATCCGGACGCAGCTCCGACCATAGCCGCAGGCTTGAATAACCAGCGCCCAAGTCATCCAGGGCGATGGCAAAGCCCATGTTGCGGTAATGGTGCAGGGCGGTTTGCAGCAGGTCGAAATCGTCGGTGGGCGTTTGCTCGGTGAGTTCGATCACCACCTGGCTCGGCGGGATACCGAAGTCGCGCAGCAGTTGCAAGGTGCGCCCCGGCTGGTGCGCCGTCTCCATCAACGATTCCGGCGAGATATTCAGGAACAGTTTGCCCGGCAGCTTCTGCTCGCTGAAGCGTCGGCACGCACTTTCGCGGCAGGCGATCTCCAGTTCACTCAGGCGCCCGGCGTGGCTGGCCACGGAGAACAGCGCGACGGGGGAGTGCAGCGGGCTGTTGGACGGCCCGCGGCTGAGGGCTTCGTAGCCGAGGATACGCCGTTCGGACAGGCAGATGATCGGTTGGAACAGGCTGTGCAAACTGCCTTGAGCCAGGATAGAGCCCAATGCCTTCAGCTGTTCGGTCATGGTCATGGCGATCTCAGTCGAAAAAAAAGGACCGCAGGCGGTAAGCCTGCGGTCCTTCATTTCACGACAGAATGATGTCTATATGATGACACTCCAGAGAGCGTTCACATTAAATCGCCATCATTTACTGCTTGGCCACCTGTTTGCTGATTTTCAGGTAGTCCAGCAGGATCCGACCGGTCTCGGCCAGGTACGCGTCGTCTTCCGGCTTGGTTTTTTCGGCTTCGGCCGGCAGCGCATCTTCATCTTCTTTCTTCAGCTCCTTGAGTGGATCTTCACCCTTGGCCTTGCGGCGGATGTTTTCCAGTACAAGCTGCTTGTTCTCGATGTCGGAGTGCTGCGCGCGGCGGTCCACTTCGTTGAGGCTGACGGTTTTTTCTTCCATCAGCTTCTTGGCCAGGGCCAGCTTGTCGCGGATGAATACGAACTCGGCATCCTTGGCGGAGCGGGTGTCGTGGTCAGCCTTCAACTGCGCCAGGAATGGCTTGAACGGGTCCGACGCGGGCTTGATCGCCGGGCGAATGGTGTCCCACGGCATGGCTTCCGGCAAAGCGCTTTCGCCGATTTCCTTGGTGTCGATGATCGACGGGAAATCGATATCCGGCAGCACGCCCTGATGCTGGGTGCTCTGCCCGGAAACCCGGTAGAACTTGGCCAGCGTCAGTTTAAGCTCGCCATGGTTCAGCGGCTGGATGGTCTGCACGGTGCCTTTGCCGAAGGTCTGGCCGCCGATGATCAACGCGCGGTGGTAGTCCTGCATGGCACCGGCGAAAATCTCCGAAGCCGACGCCGAGAGGCGGTTGACCAGCAACGCCATCGGCCCTTTGTAGAAGGCGCCCGGGTTCTCGTCTTCGAGCACATCGACACGGCCGTCAGCGTTGCGTACCAACACGGTCGGGCCCTTGTCGATAAACAGGCTGGTCAGCTCGGTGGCTTCCTGCAGGGAACCGCCGCCGTTGTTGCGCAGGTCGATGACCACGCCGTCGACTTTTTCCTTCTGCAGCTCAGTCAGGATTTTCTTCACGTCGCGGGTAGTGGACTTGTAGTCCGGGTCGCCGGCACGGAAGGCCTTGAAGTCGAGGTAGAAGGCCGGAATTTCGATGACGCCCAGCTTGTAGTCCTTGCCATCCTGCTTCAGGTTGAGGACTTTCTTCTGCACGGCCTGGTCTTCGAGCTTCACCGCTTCACGGGTGATGGACACGATCTTGCTGGTCTGGTCGTTCGGCGCATTGGTGTGCGGAATCACTTCCAGGCGCACCACGCTGCCTTTCGGCCCACGGATCAGCTTGACCACTTCGTCCAGGCGCCAGCCGACCACATCGACCATCTCTTTGTCGGCCTGGGCCACACCGATGATCTTGTCGGCCGGAGCGACCTGCTTGGTCTTGTCGGCCGGACCTGCCGGCACCAGACGTACGATCTTGACCTGGTCATTGTCGCTTTGCAGGACGGCACCGATGCCTTCCAGCGACAGACTCATATTGATATCGAAGTTTTCCGCGTTATCCGGCGACAGATAATTGGTGTGCGGGTCGTAGGACATCGCGAAGGTGTTGATGTAGGCCTGGAAGATATCTTCGGCACGGGTCTGGTCCAGACGTGCCAGCTGATTCTTGTAGCGCTTGGTCAACAGTTCCTGGATCGCCTTGGGCTCTTTGCCGGCGATCTTCAGGCGCAGCACTTCGTCCTTGACGCGTTTGCGCCACAGGTCGTCGAGCGCGGCGGTGCTGGTCAGCCAGGGCGCGTCCTTGCGGTCCACCAGAAGGGTTTCCTTCTGGGTGAAATCGAGCTTGTCGACGCCTTTGTCCAGCTCACCCAAGGCGAAATCCAGACGCGCTTTGACGCGGTCCAGGTAGCGCTTGTAGATGGTGAAGCCGGGCTGCAGGTCGCCGCTCTTGAGGAAGTCGTCGAACTGGGTCTTCCACTTGTCGAACTCAGCGATATCGCTGGCCAGGAAGTAGCTGCGCGACGGGTCCAGCAACTTGAGGTAGCTGTCGTAGATGATCACCGAGCGCGCGTCGTCCAACGGCGGCTTGCTGTAGTGATGGCGCTTGAGCAACTCGACAACGTTAAGGCTGGCAATCACCTCATCGCGATCCGGCTGAAGGTTATCCCAGCTGTTGGCTGCGAACGTATTGGTCGACATCGACGCGAAGCCGAGACCAATGAAAAAAGCGAGGGCGGTGCTGGGGAACAAATGCTTCATGCTGATTCGACGCGGGGGCAATTGATAACGCATATTAGGCCGTCTTTGAGGGAGCCGGTTCCATATGGTCCGGTCGCATAATGCAAAAAGCCCGGCGCTACAGCTACGGGCTCAGTCCAGACTCACTATGGAGGCACTGTGAAAGCATTGCAAGGCGTTGAAGGTCATGTGGAGTGGCTGGAAGAGCCAAGTCCTGGTTGTGATGTAGGCCAGGTTCGTATTCGCGTGGCGGCTGCGGGCCTCAATCGCGCCGATTTGTTGCAGCGCGCGGGGCTTTATCCGCCACCGCCAGGCGCCAGCCAGGTGCTGGGCCTGGAGTGTTCCGGGGTGATCAGTGAAGTCGGCGCGGGCGCGTCCTGGCAGGTCGGCGACCGTGTTTGCGCGCTGCTGGCCGGTGGCGGCATGGCCGAAGAAGTGGTGGTGGATGCCCGTCACGTGCTGGCGGTGCCGGAAGGCCTGTCGCTCGTCGAAGCGGCGGCATTGCCTGAGGTGTACAGCACGGCATGGCTCAACCTGTTCCAGCTGGCGGGCCTCAAGCCAGGCGAGAAGGTGTTGCTGCATGCCGGTGCGAGTGGCGTGGGCTCGGCCGCCATCCAGCTGTGCAAGGCGTTTGGCAGCCCGTGCTGGGTCAGCGTCGGCTCGGCGGAGCGCCTGGCCTACTGCGAAGCCCTGGGCGCCCAGGGCGGCGTGGTGCGTACCGACGGCATTGAAGGGCTGCGGGACTTCGGGCCGTTCGATGTCATTCTCGACCCGGTGGGCGGCAACTATGCGGCGCTGGACGTCAAGCTGCTGGCCCTGGACGGTCGCTGGGTGCTGATCGGTTTGATGGGCGGCCGCGAGGCGCAGCTGGACCTGGCGCAGGTGCTGGGCAAGCGCATTCAATTGCTGGGCTCGACCTTGCGCAGCCGCAGCGATCAGTTCAAGGCCGACCTGTTGAGTGATTTGAGCCAGCACGTGTGGCCGCTGTTTGTGGAAGGCCGCTTGAGCCCGCAATTGGCCAAGACCTTTGCGATCAAGGATGCCGAGGCGGCGTTTGAGGAGCTGGCAGGCAACCAGATTTCCGGGAAATTGGTGTTGGTGATTGACGAAAGCCTGGCCTGAATTGGAATGGGTTTAAAAATGTGGGAGGGGGCTTGCCCCCGATAGTGGTATGTCAGTGAAGAATATTTCATCTGACACACCGCCATCGGGGGCAAGCCCCCTCCCACATTTGGATCACAGTTGAATCAGATCCAGTTGTGGATCGGCCAGCCGGCCTTTTCAGCATGCTCGCGAAGCACCGGGTCCGGGTTAACGACTTGAGGAAACTCAACCTTGCTCAGCAACGGCAAATCATTACGCGAATCCGAATAGAAATACGCGCCCTCCAGCGTCTCACCTTCCTGCTCAAGCCACGCCAACAACCGCGTGATCTTGCCCTCACGATAAGTCAGCACACCCACGGTACGCCCGCTGTACACACCATGGCTGACGTCCAGATCAATCCCCAACACTTCATCGATACCGATACGCGCCGCAATCGGCGTGACCAGGTGCGTGCCCGAAGCGGAAATCACCAGGATCCGGTCGCCATTCGCGCGGTGGCGGGCGATGGTCTTGGTGGCGTCGCTGTAGATCAGCGGCTCGATCACGTCCTCGACCCACGGCTCCACCAGGTGGTCGATTTCTTCCGGGGTGCGGCCGATCATCGGCTCGAGGCTGAAGTCCATGAAATCTTCCATGGCCAGCTCGCCTCGGCTGTAAGCGTCCATCAGCTCGTTGTTGCGGCGCATGAACGACTCGGGGTCGACCCAGCCCAGGCGGCCCATCTGCTCGCTCCACAGCGTGGCGCAGTCGCCGTGGATCAGGGTGTCGTCCAGATCAAAAATTACCAATGCCATCCGTTACGCTCTCTCGTTAAATCGTTGCGTCAGGCTACTTCACACAGCGCACTCGGGTCGATGGAAAGTGCCAGGCGCTGGCCGTCGGGGTGCAGGTCGTCCGCCGAGCGGTTGAGTACATCCACCACCAGTTCCACGCCATGCGCTTCGATGCGGTAGCGGATCACGTTGCCCAGCAGGCTGTGGCTGCGCACCAGGGCGTCGAGTTCGCCGCTGCGGCTCAGTTCGATGGCCTCCGGGCGAATCGCGATGCGCCCGCTGATCGGCCGTTGCAGCAACTGGCTGGCCTTGTCGGCATCCAGCAGGTTGTAGTTGCCGATAAAGCCTGCGGCGAATACATCCACCGGCGCGGTGTAGAGGGTTTCGGCGTCGCCGCTCTGCACGATCTTGCCCTGGTTCATCAGGAAGATGCGGTCCGACATGGTGAGGGCTTCTTCCTGGTCATGGGTCACGAAGATCGTGGTCAGCCCCAGCTCGCGCTGGATCTGGCGGATCTGCTCGCGCAGGTGTTTGCGAATCCGCGCATCCAGCGCCGACAGCGGCTCGTCCAGCAGCAACAGGCGCGGGCGAGTCACCAGGGAGCGGGCGAGGGCCACGCGCTGGCACTGGCCGCCGGACATCTGGTGCGGGTAACGCCCGGCCAGGTCCTTGAGCTCCACCAGTTGCAGCACTTCCTGCACGCGCTTGTGGCTGTCGTCGGCGTTGACCTTTTGCATGCGCAGGCCGAAGGCGACGTTCTGCTCGACGGTCATGTTGGGGAACAGTGCATAGCTCTGGAACACCATGCCGATATGTCGTTTCTGTGGGCTCAGCGGGACGATGTCCTGCCCATCCAGCAGAATTTTCCCACTATCCACCGAGGTCAACCCGGCGATGCAACGCAGCAAAGTCGACTTGCCGCACCCGGACGGGCCGAGCAGGGTGACGAACTCGCCCTTGGCAATCTCGCAGTTGATATCACTGAACACCGGTGTGCCGGCATAGCCTTTTTGCAAGTGTTGGACGCTGACGAAGCTCATTGGCTTTTGTCCTTGTTCAAGATATTGGCGGCCCAGGTCAGCACCAGCACAAAGAAGAAATAGGAGATCACGACGGCGCTGGTGAAGTGGCCGCTGCTGTTGCGCATGTTGTTGAGGTACACCTGCAGGGTTTCGTAGCGGGTGCCCACCAGGATGTTGGCGAACACGAACTCGCCGAACAGGAACGAGAACGACAACAGTAGCGCCACCATCAGGCCTTTGCGCAGGTTGGGCAGCACCACGAAAATCGCCGCCTGCCAGGTGCTGGCGCCGAGCAGCTGCGAGGCGTCCATCAGGTCACGCAGGTTGATCGCTTGCAGGTTGTTGGTGATCGCGCGGTACATGAACGGCAGCGCCACGGTGAAGTAGCAGCCGATCAGGATCCACGGCGTGCCCACCATCGCAAATGGCCCGGAGCCATAGAGTTGCAGCAGGCCCACCGACGACACCACCGGCGGCACCGCAAAGGGCAGCAGGATCAGGATGTTCATCAGCGCGTCCAGCTTGGGAAAGTGGTAATGCACCACAAACAGCAGCGGCAGGATCAGCACCACCGACAGGATCAGCGCGCCGACGCACACCAGCAACGACTGCCCGAAGGCCATCAGAAAGCGCGGGTCGCTCCACAGCTGCACATACCATTTCAGGGTAAAGCCGGCCGGCAGGATGGTCGCCGACCAACTGCTGGCAATCGAGTAGACAAAAGTGCCGATCAGCGGCAACACCAGGATCGCAAACAGCAGGTACACCACCACGCGATGGTAGAGGGAGGCCGGGCCGGCTTCAGCGCGAGACATGGTAGCTCCTCTTGAGCAGCAGTTGATGGACCACCGTGACCAGGGTCATCAGCGCCACCAGTACCACGGCCAGGGCGCTGGCCAGGTTCGGGTCAAGTGACACATCCCCCGACACCAGGCCAGCGATACGGATGGGTAGCACGTTGAAGTTACCGGTAGTCAGGGCATAGACCGTGGCATACGCGCCGAGGGCATTGGCCAGCAGGATTACGAACGTACCCAGCAGCGCCGGCGTGAGCACCGGCAGGCCGATATGCCGCCAGAAGTCCCAGCCATTCGCGCCGAGCAACGCCGCCGACTCGCGCCAGTCTTCGCGCAGCGCATCGAATGCCGGGTACAGCAGCAGCACGCCAAGCGGAATCTGGAAGTAGGTGTAGAGGATGATCAAGCCGGTTTTCGAGTACAGGTTGAAGTCCTGAATGATCCCCGCCTGCTTGAGCATGATGGTGATGCTGCCGTTGAACCCCAGCAGGATGATGAACGCGAAGGCCAGGGGCACGCCGGAGAAATTGCTGGTCATGTTGGCGAAGGCGGTAACGAAGTTGCGCAGTGGCGAGTCCACCTTGCGCAGCGAGTAACTGCCCAGCACAGCAATGATGATCCCGAAGATGCTGGAGTAGAAGCTGATCTCCAGGCTGAACTGGATCGCCTGCAGGTAGAACTTGGAGCTGAAGATGCGCGTGAAATTATCCACGCCCCAGCCGGATTCTTCGGTTTGCAGGCTGTTGATCAGCACCCATACCAGCGGGGCGATTTCGAACACGATAAAGAACAGGGCGAAGGGCACCAGGCACAGCAGGGCCAGCCATTTGCCGCGAGTCATGGCATTCACTTGAGCAGCTCCCGGCATACAGGTTTGTCGTGGGGCACGCCCAACAGCTCACAGACGGTTCCGCACAGGTCGGTCTGTTGCGGCTTGGCGTCGGGGTTCAGGCTGAACGCGTCGCCAAGCACGAACAGCGGCACTTCGCGCTCCTCCGGCAGCAGGCCGTTGTGGGAGCGGTCGTTATTCATGCCGTGATCGGCGGTCACCAGCACCTGGTAGCCGGCGTCGAGCCAGGTTTGCAGGTAGTCGGCCAGGATGATGTCGGCCGAGCGTGCGCTGTTGCGGTATTGCGGGGTGTCGAGGCCGTGCTTGTGGCCGGCGTCGTCGATATTCATCGGGTGCACCACCAGAAAATCCGGCGCGTGCTTGAGCCGCAGGCTTTCGGCGTCGGCGAACAGGTGCGAATCCGGGTAATGGTCATTCCAGTAGAAATGCCCGTGCTGGATCGCCAGCGCCTTGTCGTCGGTATGCCGGTCGCGGGCGGCGAGAAAGGGCGTGCGGTTATACAACTCGCTGACCCAGTGATACGCCGCCGCAGCAGTGCTAAGGCCGGCCTCGGTGGCGTAATGGAAAATGCTGCGCTGGTTGGACAGGCGCGAGACATTGTTGTGCACGATGCCGCTCTGGATCGGTGGCACGCCGGTAAGGATGCACTCATACAGCGGGCGGGACAGCGCGGGCAGTTCACATTCCAATGTGTAGAGGGCTGCGCGTCCTGCGCCGACATAGGCCTGCAAGTGCCCCATGGCGTGCCTCGCAACCTCGAAGTTGAGGCCGTCGAGCACCACAAGGATGACGGTGTGCTTCATGGGGGGAGACGCTCCGCAACAATAAACTTGACTCGATTTCCCTGGAGGAACGAGGTCAAAAATGTGGGAGGGGGCTTGCCCCCGATGGGGGTGTGTCAGCAAAAAATCTGTAACTGACCCACTGCAATCGGGGGCAAGCCCCCTCCCACATAAGCCCCTCCCACATTGGATCTGCACTGCAGATCCAATGTGGATGGCCGGCTTACTTCATTTCTACGATGACCTGCTCGTTCCACAGCTGCGGCAGCTTCTTGGACGTGGCTTCCCAGGCATCCGCGTCCTTGATCGGCTGCGGGTTCGCCTTGGTGTACTGCTCGCCCGGGATCAGGTTCTTGGCGATTTCGGCCGGCAGTTTCAGGTCGGTTTCCGCGCGGATCGGACGCGCATTGCCCTTGGCCAGGTTGAGTTGGCCAGCATCGCTGAAGATGTATTCGCGGGTCAGCTTGGCGGCGTTCGGGTGCTTGGCGTATTTGTTGATGATGGTGGTGTAGCCGGATTTCACCGAGCCGTCCGACGGGATCAGCACCACGTAGTCATCCGGGTTGGCCATCTTGGCTTTGTAGCTCAGGCCGTTGAAGTCCCAGACGATGCCCACTTCGACTTCGCCTTTTTCCATGGTGGCGATGGTCGGGTTGGACAGGCCGAGACGACCTTGCTGGGCGATCTTGGTGAAGAATTGCAGGCCGGGAGCGATGTTCTTCTCATCACCTTTGTTGGCGATGGCGGCAGCCAGCACGGCGTTGGACGCCTGGGCGGCAGTGCTTACGTCACCGACGGAAACCTTGTATTTGCCGGTCAGCAGATCCGCCCAGCTGGTGGGCACGTCGGAACCGTGCAGCAGCTTCTTGTTGACGATAAAGGCGATGGTGCCGGTGTAGGCCAGGGCCCAGTGGCCGTCTTTGTCTTTGGCCCAATCCGGCACCGAAGCCCAGGTGGTCGGTTTGTACGGCTGGGTGACTTCCTGCTTCACCGCAATCGGGCCGAAGGCCGCGCCCACGTCGCCGATATCGGCGCTGGCGTTGTCTTTTTCGGCTTTGAACTTGGCGATTTCCTGCGCCGAGCTCATGTCGGTGTCGATGTGCTTGAGGCCGTAGGTCTTGGCCAGGTCGTCCCAGGTGCCTTTCCAGTTGGCCCAGTCATCGGGCATGCCGACGCTGTTCACGGCGCCTTCAGTCTTGGCGGCAGCTTCAAGGGTTTTTAGATCGGTATCAGCAGCCATGGCGGCGGTGCACATGGCAATGGTCGAGCCTAACAGTGATGCCAGGAAAAGCTGTTTCATCCGAAGCTCCTTTGGGCGTATTCAACGCTGCGTTTTTTTCGACGTTTGCGGTGGTGTTGGTCTAGGTCAGCAATACCTGAGCCAATCTAGGCTCGATGGATGACAGTTTCATGTCGATGTCGTTTTTGAAGCGCCGATGTCGCTCAGCACAGACTCAGCGTAGACCATGCCAAAGTGCCCGCAGGCCTTGGACTTGGCCGATGTATTGCAGGGTGTGCTGTGGGGCACGACGCGGACTGTCATCTGTCGGTCATCTGTAATGCCTAGGCTGGCATGCAACGGCCGAAGCCCGAATACCGCGCGTTTTGTGCACCTGAACGGTGCTGGTCTAGTCCAGAAAGGTTACGTTGATGCGTGATGAGGCAATCAAGGCGGTGACCTCCATCGGCCTGGCGCTGCAAGAGCAGATCGACCACGGCCTGTTGCCGCCTGCAAGCAAACTGCCGGCCGAGCGCAAACTCAGCGAGTTGTTTGGTACCACTCGCATTACCGTGCGGGAAGCCTTGTTACAACTCGAGGCCCAAGGCCAGATTTATCGCGAGGAGCGCCGTGGCTGGTTCGTTTCGCCGCCCCGGCTGGCCTACAACCTGATGCAGCGCAGTCACTTCCACGCGATGGTCACCGACCAGGGGCGGGTGGCCTCGACCGAAGTGATCTCGGCACGGTTGCAGCCGGCATCGGCGGCGGTGTGTGCGTGGTTGCAGTTGCCGGCGTTGTCCAGCGTGATCCAGATCTGCCGGGGTCGGCGGATTGATGGGCGGTTGGTGCTGTATGTGGAGCACTACCTGAACCCGCAGTATTTTCCGGGGATTCTTGAGTGCGATCTGAATCAGTCGATGACCGAGCTGTATGCGCGTAAATACGATGTGCATTACGGGCGGGTGCGTTTTGAGATTGTGCCGACATCACTGCCGGTGGAAGCCGCCGCCGCATTGCGCGTATCGGTGGGCAGCCCGGGCTTGCGTATTGCGCGGGTCAACTATGACCAGCACCAGCGGTTGATCGATTGTGACCTGGAGTTCTGGCGGCATGATGCGATTCATGTCGGCGTCGATGTGGTTTAGCCCTGATGCACCACAATCCAATGTGCCAATGTGGGAGGGGGCAAGGCGAATCGTCGCACCGCCCCTCCCACATTTGGATGTGTCAGTCAGTGGAGAGGGTTTTGATCACCTGATCGACGTTGCTTTCCAGCTCCGCCACCGGCTCCGGCCCATCTACATTCAGCACCAGCAGCTTCGACCCGCCTGCGCTCACAGCCGCCTTCACCGCCTCACTCGGCTGACGATGGTGCAGCACCACCGCCACGTCGTTGTCCTTCAACTCCGTGGTGAGTTTCTGCAACGCCTCAGGCGTCCATTCTGCATCGGGCCGTGCATCGGTGCTGAGCACTTCCAGGTTCAAGCTGCTGATCAGATACGCGAAGTGATCGCTCAAACTCACCACGCTCAGGTTATCGGCTTTGGCCAGCCGCGCTTCGCTGTCGGCGGTGAGCTTGAGCAGGCGTTGCTTGAGCGCGGCCAGGTTGGCGTCGATTGTTGGCTTGGCGCCCGGGGCCAGGCGGCTCAGGTCGGCAGCCAGTACATCGGCCATGCGTCCCATGTTGTTGCTCGATTGCCAGGGCTGGCTGTTCAGCCCGTCGGTGACGCCAGGTTGCACGGCGATGCCAGGCAAGCCCCCATCCACCGGGCGTGCGGCGTCGACTTCGACGATACGGATATTGCTGCGCCGCGCCACCGGGTACAGCGGGTCATCCGCCCACAACGAGCGCAGGCCGATGGCGGCGTCGGCGTCCTGGGCCAAGGTGTTCAGCGCCGGGGCGCCACGACCGGTGAAGTACGACACTTGCCGCGAGCCCGGCAGGTTGGCCGGTGCGGCGCGTTCCAGCTGCACGTCGGTACCTTTGAGCAGTACCTCGGCCAGACCATAGGTGATCGGCAGCGAGGCCAGCACTTTGACCGGCTTTACGGTCTTGGCCTGGCTCAACGCGGCATGGCCCAGGCCATTGGTGGCGATGAAGTCCCGGGGTTGGAAGCCATCCACGGCAGCCAGTGCCGAGGTGCTGATCAAACATGCGATGGCCAGGGCCATTGGGCGAAAAACAGGGCGCATTATCCAAGGTTCCCTTTGAGGCTGGGCACGGTGCCGCGCGCGATGGCGGCAAAGGCGAAGGCGATACCGGCGACCAGAATAATCGCGGCCCCGGAGGGGATAGGCAGGTCGAAAATGATCGGCAGCAGGATCCCGCACAAGGTGCTGACGGTGGCAATCACCACCGAAATCCAGAAGAAGCCCTTGAGCGACTGGCTCAGCAGGCGTGCCGCTGCAGCTGGAATCACCAGCAGCGCACCCACCAGGATCGCACCGATGACCTTGACCGCCGCCACGGTGATCAGCGTCACCAGGATCACGAACAGATAATCCAGGGTCTTCACCGCCACCCCGCGCACCGCCGCCAGCTGCGGGTTGAAGCTGGCGAGCATGATGCGGTTGTACAGCGGCAGCGCCAGGGCCATCACCAGCGAGCCGACAATCGCCAGCACCAGCAGGTCATTGCCGTTGACCGTCAGAACCGAGCCAAACAGCACGTTCTCGAGGATGTGCACGTTGATCTTGCCCGCGAGGATCAGCAGCAGGCTCGCGCCCAACGCCAGCGACACCGACAGGAACACGCCGATCAAGGTATCCGGCGCCAGGCCTGTGCGGTTGCGCAGGTAGTTGAGCAGGATGCCGAACAGCAGGCAGTAGCCGAACAGGCTGCCGTAAGGCCCGGTGTAGGGCTCCCCGAGCAGGATGCCCACGGCCACGCCGGTCAGCGCCGCATGGCCGACCGCTTCGGAGAAAAACGCAAAGCGCTTGACCACCACCAGAGTGCCCAGGCCGCCCAGCACCGGGCCGATCAGCAGGCCGGCGAGCAGGGCGTTGACCACAAAACCATAGGCCAGCGCCTCCGGCAGGTAACCGGACGAGGCCCAGCCCTGGACCATCAGGCGAAACGCTTCATAACTCATTGCGCCGGGCTCCGAGGGTGGGTGGAAAACAGGGTCAGCAGGCGGTCCGGGGTCAGCGCCTCTTTGGGTGTGGCGTCGAACAGCACGCGGCGGTTCAGCCCGGTCACACGGTCGGCCAGGCGGCCCACGGCTTCCAGGTCATGTTCGATCCACAGCACGGTGATCCCGGCCAGGCGCCAGTCATTGAGCAAGCGTTCGAACACCTGGATACCGGCTTCATCGAGGGCCGACATCGGTTCATCCAGCACCAGCAGTTGTGGTGCCGGGATCAGGCCCTGGGCCAGCAGCACACGCTGGCGCTCACCACCGGACAGCGCGCCCATGCGCCGCTTGCGCTTGTCCTGCATGCCGACCCGTTCCAAAGCTTCGCCAATCGCGGCGGCATAGTGCTTGGACAGGCCAAGGAACGCCGGACGCCGCTGGCACATGGCGGCCATGAAATCGTCGACGGTCATCGGCAAACCACGGTCGAACTCCAGCGCTTGCGGCACATAACCGATGGTGCCGGGCGTGGCCGGCCAGTGCAGGCTCAACTGCCCCTGGTGCGGCGTTTGCCCCAGCAGGGTCTTGATCAGCGAGCTTTTGCCGCCGCCGTTGGGGCCGACCAGCGCATGGATGCTGCCCGGTTGGACCTGGAAACTCACAGCGTCGAGGATCACGGTGCGGCCCAGGGTCAGCGAGACCTTGTCGAAGTCGAGGGTCGGGCCGACGCTGGCAACGGTCAGTTGTTCGGCTGCGGTCATGCGCCCGACTCCTGAATCGCCCGGACCACGGTGTTGAGGTTGCCGGTCATTTCCACTTCGTACTTTTCAGCGCTGTATTCGCCATAGGAAATATGCGACAGCGGGTACAGCTTGACCCCGGATTCACGCTGGATGGTGTCGACGTAGGTGGACGGGAAGTCCATCTCCGAGAAGATCACCTTCACGTCCAGGGCACGTAGCTCGTCGATGGTTTTCTTCAACTGGCTGGGGCTGGGCTCGATGCCGTGTGCCGGTTCGACCACCGCCGTGACTTCCAGGCCAAACTCGCGCAGCAGGTAATCGTAGGCGGCGTGCACCGTGGCCACGCGCAGGTCCGGGTTGGGTGCACTGGTCAACTTGGCCAGGGCGTCGGCACGCATCTGGCGCAGGCGTTTGCCGTAGGCGCGGGCGTTCTGGGTGTAGGTCTTGGCGTTGTCCGGGTCGAGTTTGCCGAGTTCGCGGGCGATGTTGTTGACCTGGGCAATCGACGCGCTGATCGACAGGAAGGTGTGCGGGTTGACCACCTTGCCCGCGCCGCGTGCGGCGTTACCGGTGGCGGCCAGCAATGGCACGTTGGCGTTGGCTTCGATCACCGGGATATCCGGACGCTCGCTGGTGGCGATCATGCGGTCGGCGAAATCGTCATGGCCGACGCCGTTGAGCACGATCACGTCGAGGGTGCCGATACGCTTGATGTCTTCGGCGCGGGGCTCGTAGGCGTGGGGGTTGAAACCCGCCGGGATCAACGGCACCACTTCGGCCTTGTCGCCGACGATATTGGCTACGTAGCTGTAATACGGGTGCAGGGTGATGCCGATGCGCAGGCGTTTGGCGGCCTCGGCGTTAGCAAGCGGAGCGAGCATCAGGCTGAGCAAACTGACCAGCAACAGGCGCAACAGGGGCGATGAAATAGACATGGGCAATCGGTCTTCTCGTTCAGTGACGGTGCTGGCGGGTAACGCCGGCATCGAATTGCGCGACCACCTGCTGCCAGCCGGCTGCGATCAGCGCCTGGTCAGTGAGGTCGGAGGGGGCGGCCAGGTTGGCTTGGCGGTTGAGCCAGATATCCGGCTCGGGGCCGACGCGCATCAGCAGCGACCCGCTGGTGGCCGGTGCCTGGCTCAAGCCCAGGTAGGCCGAGGGCGCCAGCAGCTGCCAGCGATGGTCGCCACGGCTGACCGAGCTGGCGTCCCTGGCGAAGGGCGCAAAACCTTCTTCGGCCAGTTGCTCGGGGGTGGGCAGGGCGTTCTGCTCCTGCTGCAGCAGGTGGATTTCATCCAGGGTCACCCGCAGGTCGGCGTAGATGCCTTGCTCGGAAGCGCTGAGATCGCGGCGGGCGTCCAGTTGGTGGCTGGGCACGGCGGCCACCTCCTGGGATTCGCCGTGCAGCGCCACCACCGTGCCGGCCACGGCGAGGATGATCAGGCACAACAGCAGCGCGTAGAGGGTTTCATGCCCGGCACCGGCGGGGCGTACAACCTGGGTGGTAGTCATTGCGCCTGGATATCCGCTTGGTCGATTTCCACTACGTGGCCGGGGCCGGCATCAAACAGCACATAGAACTCGGCGGCGGGCTTCTTGAAGGTCAGGGTCGAATCCTCGCCCAGCTTGCCGGGCACCAGGATGGTTTCGTCGTAGCCGATCACATCCAGGGTCACGCCGGGCGCGCCGCTGCCATCGGAGAAACCGCCTTTGCACTGGATCTGCTCGCCGGGGATTTCCTTGCACTCGCACATCGGGTTGTGGGCAAAGGCGGTGCCGCTCAAACCGGCGCAAAGCAACAGCGCGGCGCGGGTCAGACGCTTGAAAGTCATGGTTTAACTCCTTGCTTGTTCAGCCAGGCAATGGTGGCAGGCGAGGCCTGGCTCAGCGGGATGGAACCCTGGTGCATGGTGCCGTCCCAGCCTTCCATGGTGACCCACAGTTCGGCGTCGGCCGGCGTGCGTTCCGGCACCGGCAGGGCGGCGCCCATGCGGTACGGGGTGCCGAAGAAAATCACCCCGGCGGCGCGCAGGCTGCGTGGCTTGCCGATACGCAGGTAAGTGGCCTTGACCTGGTCGGCGCAGGTGTCGCACAGGGCGGCGTTGAAGAATTTCATCGGGCCAGCCGGGTCGGGGCTCGGGCCTTCGTTGCGGAATTCGGCGAGCTTGAGGCTCCAGGGCCCCACCTGCACGTCTCCGGCCAGGCGTTCGCCGAGGCCGGTGTCGCCGCGAAACAGTGCGGCGTCGGCAAAGTACTTGGGCATAAAGCCCAGGGGCACCAGCAACAGCAGCACATTGATATGGAAGCGCCATTTCAGCCAGAAGGCCCGCAGCGGTGATGGCGGTTTGGCAGCGACCTTGCTCATGGGTTGACCTCCGAGGTTTCAGCCTGCATGGCCGGTTGGGCCGCAGGCGCGCGTTGGGTCTTGGCTTCGCGCTTGAGGGCGTTGAGGGTGGCCAGGGCCGTGCGTTTGGTCCAGATCAGCAGGCCGCTCAGCACCATCATGCTCATGATCAGGCCGAAGAATGCCCAGATCAGCTTGACCCAGATGCCCCCGAAGTCACCGGTGTGCAACGGGCGCATGGACTCGGTGACGAACTCCAGCTTGGAGCGGTCGGACAGCAGGTGCGCCGCCGCGACCTCACCGTCATACGGGTTGATCTGTGCGGTCTGGTACATCAGCGGGTACCAGCCCCGGCCGCCGATCTGCAGGTGGCTGTAGGCGTTGAGCGGGAGGCTGATGAAGCTTGCCTCCAGGCCAGGAATACGCTGGGTGGCGATCCTGATCGCCTCATCCACCGCAATCATCGGCGAGGGCACGCCCGGGGCAGACATCGGCACCTTCTCCCGAGCGATCACCGGAATGACCGGCTCGGTGGAGATGGAAATCTGGTTGTCGCCCAGGATCGCGCGGATCAGGAACCAGATACCGGTCACGGAAATCACCGCGATAAACCAGATCGACCAGATACCGCTCAACCGGTGGAAATCGCCCCAGAAGATTCGCGCCCCATGGCGAATGCGCAAGGTTGGGCGCAGGAAGCCCTTCCAGAAACGCTTGTACACCACCAGCCCGGTGACCAGCGACGCCAGCAGCGGGATGCCCAGCGCCGACACCAGGTACCAGCCCCAGCTGTAGCCGTTGGTGAATGGCACCAGCCACCAGCCATGCAGGGCGCGGGTAAAGGCCTGGAAGTTGAAGGACGGGCTGATACCCTGGATGGACCCGGTGTAGGGGTTGACGTAGACCTCGACGGAGCGCCCGTCCGGGTAGCTGAGGTCGACACTGAGGGCAAAGTGCGATTCGTCCGGGCGGCTGATCGACTGCACGATCACCTGGGGCTCTTCGCGCTTGATGGCGGCGAGCACCTGGTCGTAACTCAGCAGCTCGGCGTCATCCGAGGGTTTGCTCGCGCGGATGTCCGGGTTGGCCAGCCAGACGATCTCCTGGCTCACCACCGCCAGGGTGCCGGTGACGCAGACGATCAGTACAAAGAACCAGATGGGCAACGCCAGCCAGCTATGTACGAGAAACCAGAGTTTGGAGCGTGACTTCTTCGACATGTGAATGAGGGTCTTGATCGGAGGGGGGCGATGGAGGCCCGGAAAAGGCCGGTCGTAGCTTTTGCTGACGCGACGGGCTGTATCTAAGTTAAGACGGATGAGAATGAGAAATCCCTAACCTGGATATGAAAGAAAATGTTTCAGGTTGACGTTCAGGGCGCTTTCACGTCGCGATCGAACACGAAACATGTTCCAAGCCATCACCCTGGCGGCATTGATGGTGCCGGGGGGCTGCGTAGGATGGGCTCATACCGTTGAGCGAGCCCATAAAACAATGACTGCCAGAACCCTCTACGACAAACACATCGATTCCCATACGGTGTGCCCCCTGGATGACCAGGGCCATGTCCTGTTGTATATCGACCGCCAGGTGATCAACGAATACACCAGCCCCCAGGCCTTCAGCGGCCTGCGCGAGGCCAGGCGTGGCGTGTGGCGCCCGGGTACCGCGCTGGCGGTGGTCGACCACGTAAACCCCACCACCCCCAAGCGCATTGCGGCGATGCCGGATGCGGGCGGCGCGCGGCAGGTGTCGTACCTGGCGGAAAACTGCCGGGACTTCGGCATCGAGTTGCTGGATATCCTCGACAAGCGCCAGGGCATCGAGCACGTGATCGCCCCGGAGCAGGGTTTTATCCTGCCGGGCATGGTGATCGCCGCGGGTGACAGCCACACCACCACCTACGGCGCCCTGGGCGCATTCGGGTTTGGCATCGGCACCTCGGAAATCGAACATCTGCTGGCGTCCCAGACCCTGGTCTACAAGCGCCTGAAGACCATGCGGGTGACAGTGGAGGGTGGATTGGCCCCCGGGCTGACGTCCAAGGACGTGATCATGGCGCTGATCGGCAAGATCGGCGCGTCCGGCGCTACCGGCTTTGCTATCGAATTTCGCGGCTCCACCATCGATGCGTTGAGCGTCGAGGCGCGCATGACCATCTGCAACATGGCGGTGGAAGCCGGCGCGCGTGGCGCGTTCATGGCGCCGGACGAAAAAGTCTTCGCCTACCTCAAGGGCAAGCCCCGCGCGCCCCAGGGCGCGCTGTGGGAACAGGCCGTGCTGGCCTGGCGCGAGTTGCATACCGACGCAGGCGCCGTGTTCGACCGCGAAGTACAGCTTGATGCCGGCACCCTGGAGCCCATGGTCACCTGGGGCACCAGCCCCGACCAGGCCGCGCCCATCGGCGCCCGCGTACCCGACCCGCTGGACGTCAGCGACCTGATCCTGCGCCAGGACATGCGCCGCGCCCTCAACTACATGGGCCTGGAAGCCGGCATGCCGTTGAGCGATATCGTCATCAGCCACGCCTTTATCGGTTCGTGCACCAACGCGCGCATCGAAGACCTGCGCGACGCCGCCAGTGTGGTGCGTGGCAAACACGTGGCCGAGCATGTGCGGGCGATGATCGTGCCGGGCTCCACCGAAGTGCGCGACCAGGCCGAAGCCGAAGGGTTGGCGGCGATTTTTATCGACGCCGGTTTCGAGTGGCGCCAGTCGGGCTGCTCGATGTGCCTGGCGATGAACGACGACGTGCTGGCCCCCGGCGACCGCTGCGCCTCCAGCACCAACCGCAACTTTGAAGGCCGCCAGGGCGCCGGTGCACGCACCCACCTGATGAGCCCGGCGATGGTCGCCGCCGCTGCCATCACCGGCCGCCTCACCGATATCCGCCATTTTGGAGCGCGCCCATGAGCCTGCAACCCTTCACCCTGGTCACCGGCAAGGCTGCGCCGATGCTGGCGGCGAATATCGACACCGACGTGATCATGCCCAAGCAGTTTCTCAAGGGCATCGACCGCAGCGGCCTGGACCGCGGGCTGTTCTTCGACTTGCGCTTTTTGCCGAATGGCGAGCCCAACCCCGAATTCGTACTGAACCAGCCGGCCTGGCAGGGCGCGAGCTTTATGGTGGTGGGCCCCAACTTCGGTTGTGGCTCCAGCCGTGAGCACGCGGTGTGGGGCCTCAAGCAGATGGGCATTCGCGCGTTGATCGGCAGCAGCTTTGCCGGGATTTTCTATGACAACTGCCAGCGTAACGGGGTGTTGTTGATCACCCTGGACGAGGCCGTGTTGCAGCGCCTTGGCCAAACCGTCAGCCAAGCGGACCAGGCGCAGATCAGCGTCGATCTCGAAGCCCAGCAGATTCGCCTGGCGGATGGCCAGGTGATCCCGTTCCAGATCGACACCTTGCGCAAGACCGCGTTGTTGTTGGGGCTGGATGCGATTGGCAGTACCTTGCAGCGTCGTGAAGAAATCACGGCGTTCGAACACCGCCACCTGCAAGCCAATCCCTGGCTCAACTGACACACATTTTTGATTGAGTTCACAGGTCTTAAACAGACAACCCCTTGAAATGCTCCTGCAAAAACTCCACACAGGCCCTCAGCTTCCCGGAATACGCCAACCGTGTCGGATACACCGCCCACACGTTGGCGCTCTGGGTATAGTCGTGCAGCACCTGCACCAGCTTGCCCTGTTCCAGCAACGGCTTCACATCCCACATCGAGCGCAGCAGCACGCCGCGCCCGTCCAGTGCCCACTGCAACACAATCTCACCATTGTTCGACGACAACGGCCCGCGCACGCGCACGCTTTCCTGGGCGCCATTGCGCTCCAGGTTCCAGATGCCAAAGGCGTTGTCGCGTTCCTTGAGCACCAGGCAGTCGTGTTGCTCCAGCTCGCTCAGTTGCTGCGGTGTACCCCGGCGCTGCAGGTAGGCCGGCGCAGCGCAGAGCACCCGGCGATTGCTCACCAGGCGCCGGCCGATATGCTGGCCGGGGATGTCGTCGCCTACGCGGATTTCCAGGTCGAAGCCTTCGCTGACGATATCCACCACGCGGTCGAACAGGTCCAGGCGGATTTCCAGGTCCGGGTACTGCTCGGCCAGCAACGACAGGGCCGGCGCCACGTGGTTGCGGCCAAAGCCGAAACTGCTGCACAAATGCAGGCGCCCACGGGGGCTGTCGTGGGCGTCGGACAGTTCATCGGAGAGTTGCTGGAAGTCTTCCAGGATACGCACGGCCCAGCGCTGCACCCGTTCACCGTCTTCGGTGAGGGCGATACGCCGGCTGGTGCGGTGCAACAGGCGGGTGGCGAGGGTGGTTTCGAGGATCTGGATGCGCTTGCTGACATAGGCCGGGGACAAGCCCAGCTCATCGGCAGCCGCCGCGAAGCCAGCCTTGCGGATCACGGTCAGGAACACGCGCAGGTCTTCGGGTAGGGGCACGGTATCTTTCTTGTTAGTCATCAGAAACAGGCGTGGCGGCATGAGTCGCCAGAATAGCACCGGTCGGGTGAGCCTTGCGGTTCACCCAGGTGTTGTCGCTTATTCAGCAGCGATCTTGGCCTGCCCCGCAGCGCGGGCATGGCGGCCCTGCTTGAGGGCGATGGGGGCCATTTTTTCGCGGTCCAGCTCACCTTCCCAGGCGGCCACCACCAGCGCGGCCACAGCGTTGCCGATGATATTGGTCAGCGAGCGGCATTCGGCCATGAAGCGGTCGACGCCGAGGATCAGCACCATCGCCGCCACCGGCACGGTCGGCACCACCGCCAGGCTCGCGGCCAGGGCCACAAAACCCGCGCCCACCACCGCGCCGGCGCCTTTGGAGGTGAGCATGGCCACGGCCAGCAGGGTCAGTTGCTGCTCCAGGGGCAGGTGGATATTGGTCGCCTGGGCCAGGAACAGCACCGCCAGGGTCATATAGATGTTGGTGCCGTCGAGGTTAAAGGTGTAGCCGGTCGGCACCACGATGCCCACCACGCCCTTGGACGCGCCAAGGCTTTCCAGCTTCTGGATCAGTTGCGGCAGCGCCGATTCCGACGAGCTGGTGCCGAGCACGATCAACAGTTCCGACTTGATATAACCCATCAACTTGAAAATGCTGAAGCCGGCGTAGCGCGCGATGCTGCCCAGCACCACGGCAACAAAGAAGAACGCGGTGAGATAAAAGGTGCCCACCAGCTTCAGCAGCGGCAGCAACGAACCCACGCCGTACTTGCCGATGGTGAAGGCAATGGCGCCGAACGCACCGATGGGCGCCACGCGGCTGATGATGCCGACGATGCGGAAGAACACCTCGCTGGCCTGATTGATCACGCCCACCAGCGGCCGGCCTTTTTCGCCGACCATCACCAGGCCGACGCCAAACAGCACGGAGACGAACAGCACCGGCAGGATTTCGCCCTTGGAGAACGCATCGAAAAACGTCGCAGGGATCACATGCAGCAGGAACCCGGTGATGCCTTCGCCATGCTCGGCCTGGCCGACAAAACCGGCGATGGCCGAGCTGTCGAGGGTTTTCACGTCGATATTGAAGCCCACGCCGGGCTGCAGCAGGTGCGCGGCCAGAATGCCGATCAACAGGGCGATGGTGGACACCACTTCGAAGTACAGCAGCGCCTTGCCGCCCACCCGGCCCACCTGTTTCACGTCGTGCATGCTGGTGATGCCGGACACCACGGTGCAAAAGATGATCGGGCCGATGATCATCTTTATCAGTTTGATAAAGCCGTCGCCCAAGGGCTTGAGGTCGACGCCGATCTGCGGCCAGACGTGGCCGATCAACACGCCCATCGCGATAGCGATCAGCACCTGGATATACAGGGTTCCCAGCAGTTTTCGGATTGTCATTTTTATTATCTCGATACGTTTTTGTGGGCAAAGCGATCCCGTCGCAGGCTTTTTCAAGCCTGCGCGGTGGGGTCCATCAGGTGAGGGGGTTAGAGGCTCAGCGCAGGAAGGTCAGGACTTCGCCCAGTAACAGCTCGGGCGCCTCTTCGGCAATGTAATGGCCGGCCGGCAGGGCCTTGCCGCGTACGTCGGTGGCGACTTTCTGCCACTCCTTGAGCGGTTCGAAACAGCGCCCGACGGTGCCTTCGGCGCCCCACATCACCAGCAGGGGCAAGGTCAGGTGGTTGCCGGCGTCGATGTCGGCCTGGTCGTGTTCAAGGTCGATGCCGGCCGCAGCCCGGTAGTCCTCGCAGATCCCGGTGGCCGCGCCCGGCAGTTTCAGGCAGCGCAGGTATTCGGCGAAGGCTTCATCGGTAAATGGCTTGAGCCCGGCACTGCGGCTGCCCATCACGCTGCGCAGGTACAGCTCGGGGTTGCTCTCGATCAAGGCTTCCGGCAGCGGCGCCGGGCGGATCAGGAAGAACCAGTGCCAGTAGGCGCGGGCGAAGGCTTCGTCGGTTTGCGCGTACATCGCCAAGGTCGGCGCGATATCCAGCAACACCATGCGCTGCACGGCCTGCGGGTGGTCCAGGGCCAGGCGGTGGGCCACGCGGGCGCCGCGGTCGTGGGCGAGTACCGAGAACTGTTCGAAGCCCAGGGCCTTCATCAGTTCGGCGCCGTCGCGGGCCATTTCGCGTTTTGAATAGTTGATGTGGTGCTCATTGGCCGGCGGCTTGCTGCTGTCGCCATAGCCGCGCAGGTCGGCCGCCACCACGGTGAAATGCTCGGCCAACTGCTCGGCGACTTTGTGCCAGATGACATGGGTTTGCGGGTGCCCGTGCAACAGGAGCAGACCGGGACCCGTACCGCCTTTGCGGTAGCTGATGGTCACGCCGTTGACGTGACGCTGGTCTTTTTCGAATCCGGCGAACATGGAATGACTCCTTGTGATGATTGCCTGCATCCTGGAATCACGCGGCGCTCGGGGCAAGGGGGAAAGCGTGGAGGGGTTGTTCATGAAGTGTGTAGGAGCCCCATCTTCCAGCCAATGAAGATCCAATGTGGGAGGGGCGGTGCGACGATTCGACTTGCCCCCGATTGCAGCGGGCCAGTTGCAGATTTATTAACTGGGAAACCCTCATCGGGGGCAAGCCCCCTCCCACATTGATCGCATTCGCAGGTCAGGATTGTGGGGTGGGCTCCAACAACTGCGCGCCCGGCCCTTGCTCGCCGAGCTTGTCATCCTGATTGCGCAACGGGCACGCCTCCAGCGACAGACACCCGCAACCAATACAGCCGTTGAGCTTGTCGCGCAGCAGCAACAGCTTATTGATGCGTTCGTCCAGGTCCTCGCGCCACAGCGCCGACAATCTTTCCCAATCCTGCGCATTTGGCGTGCGCCCATCCGGCAGCGTCTGCAATGCCTCGCCAATCGTCGCCAGTGGAATCCCCAGGCGTTGCGCGATTTTGATCACCACTACCCGGCGCAACACATCCCGTGGGTAACGCCGCTGGTTGCCGGCATTGCGATTGCTTTTGATCAGCCCCTTGGTTTCGTAAAAGTGCAGGGCCGTGACGGCCACGCCGCTGCGGGCGGCCAATTGGCCGACGGTGAGTTCCTTGGTGAGCATGCATAAACTCCAAAGCAGCGCTTGACCTTGACTTAACTCGAGGTTTTACCCTGCGTAGCGTCGAATCGCAAGATTCTGCCTACAGAGAAAGGGGAGTGTTCATGCAGGTATCAGAGAAGAATCGCAGTTTCACTCAACTGATCGAGTTTCAGATCGAGCCACAGCAACAGTTGGCGCTGGTGGCGGCCTTGTCCATCCAAAGCGAGCGCCTGGCCCAGGGCCACGGCGGCTTTATCAATGCGAGCGTGCAGGTCAGTGACGATGGACGGCGGGTGCTCAACTACCTGCAATGGCAATCCCGCGAGGACGGTGAGGCGGCGTTCAAATGTTTCGAGCACGGCGAAGAGGATTTCTGGACGCTGATCCGCGCCCACCAGGCCACGGCCGTGACCTTCGGTTCATTCCAGGTGCTGCGCAGTTTCGAGCGCAGCCATGACAACGCGCTGCACTGCCGCCTAAATGGATAGGTGCAGCATCCGCTCGCCCTGCACGTTTTCGCCGGGGCGACGCTTGTTCACCGCCAGCTCGCCGATCTTGATCAGGCGGGTGCGCGTGACATTGCGGCTCAGGCCCAGCAGGTTGGCGGTGTGCACCTGGTTGTAATGGCTGAAGCGGTAGGCGGCGCGTAGCAACGCGTCTTCAACCTTTTCATGCAGGGCGCCGGCCTGTTCTTCGAAGAGCTTTTGAAACGCGCGTGCAAGCAAGGCTTCGGCGCTGTTGTCGGCGCTGTGCTGGCTGTCGTCCTGGCGCTCGATGCGCATGTTCGACAGGCGCAGGTCGTCGCGCTCGATCACGCCGTTGCGGCAGATCAGCAGGGTGTGGTGAATCACGTTTTCCAGCTCGCGGATATTGCCCGGCCAGCTGTAGCTTTTGAGTTTTTGCTCGGCTTCGCGGCTGATGGTGATCGGGCCGTAGCCCAGGCGCTGGCTGTAGGCTTCGATAAAGTGCCGCGTCAGCGGCAGGATATCGCCGGGGCGCTCGCGCAACGGGCTGAGTTCCAGGCTGACCACGTCGAGTCGGTAGTAAAGGTCTTCGCGAAAGTGCCCGGCGTTGATGGCTTTTTCCAGTTGCACGTTGGTAGCGGCGAGTACGCGCACATCAATCGGAATGCTCTTACGCGAACCCAGGCGCACCACTTCGCGTTCCTGTAGGACGCGCAACAGCTTGACCTGAATCGCCATCGGCAAATCGCCGATCTCATCGAGAAACAAAGTGCCGCCGTCGGCCTCTTCGAACCAGCCGGCCTTGGCGCTGAGGGCGCCGGTAAACGCGCCTTTTTCATGGCCGAACAGTTCGGCCTCCACCAGGGATTCGGAGAACGCGCCGCAGTTCACCGCCACAAAGGGGCGGTTACGCCGCGCGCTGAGGTTATGGATGTGGCGCGCCACCAGCTCTTTACCGGTGCCGGTCTCGCCGATGATCAGCACGCTGGCTTCGCTGGGCGCCACTTGCTGGATGTGGTCGAGCAGCGCCTGGGATTTCGGGTCTTCGAAAACCTGGGCCGTGGCGCGGATCGAGGTCGCAAGGGCGGGCGAGGGCGGTAGGGTTAACAGCTGCATGGGCACCTCTTCTTAGGAATAGAACGTGGGAATCGGCAGGGACTGGTTCAACGCCCAGTCCCCCAGTTCGTGGAGTTTGTAGTCCACCGGGTCGTGCAGGGTTTGCGTGCGCAGGTTGCGCCAGTGTCGGTCCAGGCGCAGCGAGGCGTGGGTGGAGCGCGCGCCGGTGACTTCAAACAGGCGGCTGCACAAATCCAGGCCCTGGCGGGTGGCGGCGACCTTGGCGGTGGCGATGGCAATGGCCAGTTGGCCGCGTTCGTGTTCGCTGAGGTTGGGGCCTTTGGCCCAGGCCTGGTCGAGCAGCTCGGCAGCACGCTCCACCAGCAAGCGCACGCCTTCCAGGGCGACCCAGAATTCGCCGTAGTGATGCAGCACGTAAGGGTCCTGGCGCACATCCCCGGCCGAAGATTTGTGCCAGGCACGGGTTTCGGTGAGGGTGTAGTTGCGCGCTTCTTCGAAGGCGCCTTCGGCAATCCCGAGAAACATGTGCGTGAACGTCAGTTGCGCGATCAGCGGGCGCAGGCAGGCGAACGGCGTGCTCAGCGGGCCCGGGTCGATCAGCAATTCGGATTCCTCGACCCGCACCCGCTCGAAGCTGGCGCTGCCGCTGTCGGTCTGGCGCTGGCCGATATTGTTCCAGTCGTTGTGCAGGGTGATGCCGCTGCGACCGCTGGGAATCGCGGCGATCAGCAACTTGCCGCCGGCGCTTTCGTCCACGGCCGAGGCGATCAGCATTTCCGAGTCGCTGGCGCCGGAGCAGAAGCTCTTCTTGCCGGAGAATTCGCGCCAGCCGCCGAAGTCCTTGACCACGGTGCGCGTGTCCAGCGGGTTGAGGGCGTTGCCCCAGAACCAGTTTTTGCGCGCGGTCTGTTCGAACCACGGCTGCCATTGGTCCGGTCGGGAAAACAGGCGCACGGTGGCGAGCATCAGGTGATGAAAGCCGAAGACATGGGCGATCGAGCTGTCGACCTTGGCGAATTCGCGCACGATGCCCAGGGTGTCGCTCCAGCGTGCGCCGAGGCCGCCGTACTGGGTGGGAATGCTCAGGGCCAGCAGGCCGCTATTGCGCAGGGCGTCACGCTCGGCTTTGGGCGTGCCGCCGCGTTCGTCGCGTTCGACGGCGGTGAGGGCGAATTCGGCGGCCAGCAGTTTGGCGGTCTGCAAGGGGGAAGGCAGGACGCTGTGGGGTTTGGCGGTCACGGGGTTTCCTCTTTTATAGGCGGGAACAGCCGGGGCTGTTCCCGCTGCTCAGCCAATCAGGCCTTGGCCGGCAGTACATCGTTGGCAATCATTTCGCCGAACGGGCCAGTGAGGTTGGTGATGCCGCGCCCGGCGAGGCTGGCGTAGGGTTCCGGCAGCAGCGGGAATACCAATTCGGCAAAGCGATAGGCCTCTTCAAGGTGCGGGTAGCCGGAGAAGATGAAGCTTTCGATGCCAAGGTCCGCATATTCCTTGATGCGTTCAGCCACTTGCTGCGGGTTGCCCACCAGTGCGGTGCCGGCGCCGCCACGGACCAGGCCGACGCCGGCCCACAGGTTGGGGGCGATTTCCAGGTTGTCGCGGCGCCCATCGTGCAAGGCAGCCATGCGGCGCTGGCCTTCGGAGTCAAAGCGCGAGAAGGATTTCTGTGCGGCGGCGATGGTCTCGTCGCTGATGTGTTCGATCAGTTTGTCGGCGGCTTTCCAGGCGTCTTCTTCGGTTTCGCGCACGATCACATGCAGGCGGATGCCGAATTTCACGGTGCGCCCGTGGCGGGCAGCGCGTTCGCGCACATCCGCGAGTTTTTCCGCGACGGCGGCCGGCGGCTCACCCCAGGTCAGGTACACGTCCACCTGCTCGGCGGCAAGGTCGTGGGCGGCGTCGGAGGAACCGCCGAAGTACAGCGGCGGATAAGGCTTCTGTACCGGCGGGTAAAGCGCCTTGGCGTTCTGCACGCGCAGGTGTTTGCCTTCAAAATCTACCGACTCGCCCTGCAACACGCGGCGCCAGATCTGTAGGAACTCGTCGGAGACTTCGTAACGTTCGCTGTGGTCGAGGAAGCTGCCGTCGCCACGGTTTTCGTCGGGGTCGCCGCCGGTCACCACGTTGATCAGCAAGCGGCCGTTGGACAGGCGATCCAGGGTCGCGGCCATCCGCGCAGAAACCGTCGGCGAAATAATCCCCGGGCGGATAGCCACCAGGTAACGCAGGCGTTCGGTCAGCGGCACCAGGGCCGAGGCGATCACCCAGGAGTCTTCGCACGAGCGCCCGGTAGGAATCAACACGCCGTAGTAACCCAGGCTGTCAGCCGCTTGTGCGACTTGTTTCAGATAATTGAGGGTGACCGGTCGCGCACCTTGGGTGGTGCCCAGGTAATGACCGTCGCCATGTGTAGGCAGAAACCAGAAAACATCCATGACCAATCCTTAAGCGATTTTCAGCAGAGAAGGGGAGTGCGCGGCAAACAAGGGGGCTGCGCGTTCTGCCGCAAGGCGTATACGGCCCTTCAAGGGCTCACTGGTTATTTGGTAGTCGGTGAAATCGGCCTCGGTGGCGTACACCCCGATCGGCAGGGTCAGCGCCTGGAAGAAGCTGAACAGCGGGCGCAGTTGATGATCGAGTACCAGCGCATGGCGCTCACTGCCGCCGGTAGCGGCGAGCAGCACCGGGGTGTTGATCAGGCTGTTGAGGCCCACCAGGTCGAACAAGTGCTTGAGCAGGCCCGGGTAGGAGCCGCGATAGACCGGCGCGGCGACGATCAGCAGGTCGGCCTGTTCGATGGCCAACAGTTGCGTTTCGACCTCGGCCGGCAATTCATCGCGCGACAGCGCACCGCCCAGTGGCCGGGCAATGTCGCCCAGTTCGATCAGGGTGGTCTGGATCGGCAGCAAGGTGGCCAGTTCGGCCAGCACGGCTTGGGTCAAAACGAGGGTCCGGGACGGGCGCCAGGTTCCGCCGGAGAGGGCAACGACATTCAGGGGACGGGTCATGAACAGTTCCTTTTTCAACAGTGGTTCATAGCAGGTGGAGTGCAACGTGTTGAGCAAGAGCTGTACCAACGGCTGCAAGCCTTGATTGGCAAGGACTGCGGCCTCACGGCTGGAAAACGCCGGTGTTGTCTGACTGGTGTTTTGTTGAATGGCTGTTGCCTGGGCAACAGTTGCCGGGCGAACAGTGGCGCTTCGGTGTGCAGCCATTTATAGAGGGTTACGTTTATTCCGTAAATGAACGTATTTCCATATTTATAGATCATTAAGAAATATATAGGTGGCGCTATCGAAGGTGCCTCGGCGGTTGATAGCAACTATCACGTGAGGTGATTTTTCGCCGCGAGTGAGCGGGAGTAGCCTGTGTTCATTGACTCGACACCACCTTCTCAGGGCTTGCACCATGAACCGATTTCTTGCTGTTTCCTTATTGCTTGTCACCGCTGTCCTCGCCGGTTGTGCGACCCATCCTTCGCCGGAATTGCGCCCTTACACGGCCGAAGAAACCAAGCAGTTAGCGCTGGAAGCCCTGAGCCGTCGCGGCTTGTCGTTTGATGAATACCAACAGCAGCGCGCCGCACTGACCGGCCAGCCACAGAAACCCTTTGGCTTTGATCGCCAGGGTGAAATGAATGCCGAACGCAGCGTGACCCTGCATGGCCGTCCCAGTTGAGCCTGCGCCCAGCGGCAAAAAGCCCGAGGATTTCCTTAAGAAACCTCGGGCTTTTTGTTTTCCATGGAGCGACTTCAGCCTGTTAAGCTGAATTTCAGGAGCGTTCCTACGCACATTTAAATAAAGTGGTTCTTCTTTAATGGCATTCGATGCGGTAAACCTGACGACCTCTGTTCCGGTCGATGCCCCTGAGACGCTGCTCTCGGGAACCTGCTCTGCGAGTCTTGATTGTCATGAATAAACGTCCGCTGTATTTCGACTACGCCGCCACCACCCCGGTGGATGAGCGGGTTATCCAGGTGATGGTTGAGTGCCTGGGCTTCAATGCCAACTTCGGCAACCCGGCGTCCAGCTCCCATGCGTTTGGCCAGGCGGCCCGGCAAACGGTCGAGCAGGCGCGTCGCCAGGTGGCCGAGCTGGTCGGGGCCAACCCTGAGCAAATCGTCTGGACCTCCGGCGCTACCGAATCCAACAACCTGGCCATCAAGGGCGTCGCCCAGGCGCGCGGAGTGGCCGGCGGGCACATCATTACCAGCCAGATCGAACACAAGGCCACGCTGGATACCGCCCGGCAATTGCAGGAAGCCGGCGTGGCCGTGACTTACCTGGTGCCGGACGCGCAAGGCCTGATCAGCGCCGACGCGGTGAGCGAAGCCTTGCGCGAGGACACTTTCCTGGTCTCGCTGATGCTGGTGAACAACGAGTTGGGCACCCTCAACGACATCCCCGCCATCGGCGCCCGCGTGCGTGAACACGGCGCGTTGCTGCATGTGGACGCAGCGCAGGGCGCGGGCAAGGTGGCGATCGACCTGGCGCAATGGCCGGTGGACTTGATGTCGTTTTCCGCGCACAAGCTGTATGGCCCCAAGGGTATTGGCGCGCTGTACGTGGGGCCACGGGCGCAGCAGAAGGTGTTGGCGCAGATCCACGGCGGCGGCCACGAAGGCGGCTTGCGTTCCGGCACTTTGGCCACCCACCAGATTGCCGGCATGGGCACGGCGTTCGCCCTGGCGGCCGAGTCGTTCAGCGAAGAAAAGGCCAGGATCGTCGCCTTGCGCCAGCGCTTGCTCGATCAGCTGGAAACCGTAGCCGGTGTGCGCCTCAATGGCAGCCCCAGCCAGCGCATTCCCCACACCCTCAGCCTTACGTTTGGCGAGGGCGAATTCAACTCCACCGCGCTGAGTGCTGGCATTGCGTTTTCCGCGACGTCGGCCTGCAACTCGGCCAGCAATGCACCTTCCCATGTGCTGCTTGCGTTGGGCCATGACGCGCAAAGCGCCGGTCGCACGATTCGCTTGAGCCTGGGCCGGTTTACCACCGAGCAGGACATCGACCAGGCCGTACAACTGATCAAGGCCGCACTCGCCAGCGCACCGGCGTTTTGGGCGGTCTGATTTCAATTGGCAACACATAATAATTATTCGTGGTTAGCAGGAGACACAATGAGTACGCAGCCTTTGACCCATGGCACGGTGCCCCAGCGCCTGGCGCACACCCGTGAACTGATGCGCCGCGAGGGTATACACGCCTTGCTGGTGCCGTCGGCCGACCCGCACTTGTCCGAATACCTGCCGGGGTACTGGCAGGGGCGCCAGTGGTTGTCGGGGTTCCATGGTTCTGTGGGCACGTTGATTGTGACTGCGGATTTCGCCGGTGTATGGGCCGACAGCCGCTACTGGGAACAGGCGATCAAGGAACTCAAGGGCAGCGGCATCGAACTGGTCAAGCTGCAACCGGGCCAACCCGGCCCGCTGGAATGGTTGGCCGAGCAAACACCGGAAGGCGGCGTAGTGGCGGTGGACGGCGCGGTGATGGCCGTGGCCTCGGCACGCACCCTGGGCGGCAAGCTGAATGAGCGCGGCGCGCGCCTGCGCACCGATATCGACCTGCTCAATGAAGTCTGGCAAGACCGCCCGACCTTGCCGAACCAGCCGATCTACCAACACCTGCCGCCGCAAGCTACGGTCAGCCGGGGCGAGAAGCTCGCCGCGCTGCGTGCCAGCTTGAAAGAAAAGGGCGCCGACTGGCATTTCATCGCAACGCTCGATGACATCGCCTGGCTGTTCAACCTGCGTGGTGGTGACGTTTCATTCAACCCGGTGTTTGTGTCTTTTGCGCTGATCAATCATCAGCAAGCAACCCTGTTTGTGGCGCTCAGCAAGGTCGATGCCGAATTGCGCGCCGTGCTGGAGAGGGACGGCGTGACCCTGCGCGACTACAGCGAAGTGGCCGATGCATTGCGCGCGGTCCCGGCGGGCGCCAGCCTGCAGGTCGACCCGGCCCGCGTGACCGCCGGTCTGCTGGAAAACCTCGACGCCGGCGTCAAGCTGATCGAAGGGCTCAACCCGACCACCTTGGCCAAGTCCCGCAAGAGCCTGGCCGACGCAGAACATATCCGCCAGGCCATGGAGCAGGACGGCGCGGCACTGTGCGAATTCTTCGCCTGGCTGGACAGCGCGCTGGGGCGTGAACGCATCACCGAGCTGACCATCGACGAACACTTGACCGCCGCGCGTACCCGTCGCCCGGGTTATGTGTCGCTGAGTTTCAACACCATTGCCGCCTACAACGCCAACGGGGCGATGCCGCATTACCACGCTACCGAAGAAGAGCACGCGCTGATCGAAGGCGACGGCTTGCTGCTGATCGATTCGGGTGGCCAGTACCTGGGTGGCACCACGGATATCACGCGGATGGTGCCCATCGGTACGCCGAGTGAGGAACAGAAGCGTGATTGCACGCGGGTGCTCAAGGGCGTGATTGCCCTGTCCCGTGCGCAGTTCCCCAAGGGCATTCTGTCGCCTTTGCTGGACTCGATTGCGCGTGCGCCGATCTGGGCTGAAGGCGTGGACTACGGCCACGGTACCGGGCACGGCGTAGGTTATTTCCTCAATGTGCACGAAGGTCCGCAGGTGATCGCCTACCAGGCTCTCGCTGCGCCGCAAACCGCCATGCAGCCGGGCATGATCACCTCCATTGAACCGGGCACCTACCGCCCGGGGCGTTGGGGCGTTCGTATCGAGAACCTGGTGTTGAACCGTGAGGCGGGCAAGACCGAGTTCGGTGAGTTCCTCAAGTTCGAAACCCTGACGCTGTGCCCGATCGACACTCGTTGCCTGGAGCCGTCGCTGCTGACGGAGGATGAGCGCGAGTGGTTCAACGCCTATCACACCGAAGTGCGCGAGCGTCTGAGCCCGTTGGTCACGGGGGCAGCCCTGGAGTGGCTGCAGGTACGTACTGCGGCTATTTGATCGATTGCAGTTCAGGCGCGTGGGCCAGGGCGTCGGCGATGTAGTCGACGAACGCCTTGACCCGCGCCGACTGTCGGCGATTGGCAGCCGACACCGCATGGATCGGCAGCGATTGCGGGGCGTAATCCTGCAACAGCGCAACCACGCGGCCGGCTTTCAAGTCGTCGTAGAACAGCCACAAGGGTGACAGCGCAATGCCGAGCCCGCTCAATACCATCTCCCTCACGGCCTCGGAGTTGTTGCTCTGGGCGTTGCCGGCGATACGTACGGTGTGTCGCGCTGCATTCTTTTCGTAGGTCCAGAGGTTCTGGCTGCTGAGCAAGTTGAACAGCAGGCAATTGTGCCGGGCCAGGTCCTGTGGGGTTTTGGGGGCGGGGTGCCTGGCCAGGTAATCGGGGCTGACCACGGTGACGCGGTGGGTGGTGCCGATTTGGCGGGCGATCAAGCTGCTGTCGCGTAATTCGCCGATGCGCAGCGTCACGTCCAGGCCTTCGCTGACCATATCCTGCAACTGATCATTGAGTTGCAGGTCCACTTGGACATCGGGATAGCGTTGCAGAAACCCGCTCAGGCGCGCGGCGATCTGCAGGCGCCCGAAGCTCACCGACGAGCCGATGCGCAATGGGCCGGCGATGGTCTCCCGGCCGGTCTGGAAGCTGTGTTCGGCCGCATCCACGGCGGCGAGGATTTCGCGGCAATGGCTGTAGTACCGTTGACCTTCATCGGTCAGCGAAAGCTGGCGCGTACTGCGCGAAATCAATTTGCCGCCCAGCTCGGTTTCCAGCGCCCGCAGCACCTTGCTGATAGTGGGCTGCGTGGTATGTAGCTCCCGGGCGACGGCGGAAAAACTGCCGCGTTCGATCACTCGAACGAAAATCGCCATTGCATTGAGTTTGTCCATCAGGCCGTCCGATTCATGCCAACCAGGCATGGGCACTATAGCTTTTCAGCGTCTTATCGGCATGAGTCCGTGAGCGGATGATGGGCTCATTCTTCAATGAAGCGAGATCGCCAACATGACCGATATGCAGGCTCTGATTGTGGATGCAGTAGATGCACCGTTCCGTTTGGCCACTCTGCCCAGGCCAGTGCCGGGTGCCGGGCGAGTGCTGGTGAGGGTTCGGGCCAGTGGCCTTAACCCCTTGGACGGGAAAATTCGTGCCGGCCAGGCTGCCCATGCCAGGCAACCTTTGCCGGCGGTGATCGGCATGGACCTGGCCGGGACTGTCGAAGCGGTAGGCTCCGACTCAGGTGAGTGGCGCGCGGGCGACGAGGTGTATGGGTTGGCCACCGGGGTCGGCGGTGTGCAGGGTTCGCTGGCCGAATACGCGGTGGTCGATGCACGTCTGTTGGCGAGCAAGCCCAAGAGCCTGAGCATGCGCGAGGCGGCCGTGTTGCCACTGGTGCTGATCACTGCGTGGGAAGGGCTGGTGGATCGTGCCCATGTAGGTTCAGGGCATAAGGTATTGATCCAGGGGGGCGCGGGCGGTGTGGGGCATGTCGCCGTGCAATTGGCGGTTGCCTATGGTGCCGAGGTGTATGCGACCGGCTCCGCCAGGCATCGGGCGGTTATCGAAAGCCTGGGCGCTACCTTTATCGACTACCAGCAACAGGCGGTCGAGGAGTACGTGGCCCAACACACCGGCGGTGACGGGTTCGACATCGTGTATGACACCGTTGGCGGGGACACCCTGGGTGCATCCTTTCGCGCCGCCAAGGTGTATCACGGCCATGTGGTCAGTTGCCTGGGCTGGGGGCAGCACAGTCTGGCGCCGTTATCGTTTCGTGGGGCGACCTACTCCGGCGTGTTTACGTTGTTGCCGCTGTTGACCGGCAAGGGGCGTGAACATCACGGGCAGATTCTGGCCGACGCGGCCCGCTTGGTGGATGCCGGCAAGCTCAAGCCGATCATGGATGGGCGTCGATTCGACCTGAAAACGGCGAACGCCGCTTACGATGCACTCGCAAACGGCGCGCAAGGGCGTTTGGCGATCGAGATTTAACCCGGAGCCAGGTTGTATCAGAAATGAAATATGAGCAGTCGCCAAAGACTGCTCGGACACTTACTTGCAGATGACGATCATGCTGCGGCTGGTGTAGCCGGCAGGGTTGAGGCCGAAGGGGTAGTCCCCTGGCTCTTCGGAGTTGTCACCGGACTTGGCGATAACCCGGTAGCCCTTGGCTCCGCACGAATTGGTTGCACTGGTGTAGCACTGGTCCCAAGAGGAAGACAGGCCGGAACAGTTGATATGCAGCCCTTTTTTGCCCCGTTTTACTTCGGTCCTGGTGGTAGCGGCACAGCCAGCAATAGCCAGGACCATCAAAAGTATCAAAATTCGCTTCATTCCTATCCTTATAGCCGCTTCATTTATGCTTGAAGCTGGCTCTACTCGCTCTCGGGTGTAGCGTTCGCGCTGTCCTTGTCGAAACTCTCCATGAATGACATTCGTTTACGGCTTAAACATGGCCTAAATGAGCGGCAAATACCAGAGCTACATTCAAAGATGCTTCAATCTGCCGGAACTAGCGGGGTTGACTCTTTGCGCATGGTTACCGTCGCGCCCACCGACGCCAGAATAATGCAGGTGATGGCCAGCCATTGCGCCAGGGACAGATGCTCTTGCAGGAACAGCAGCCCCGATAGGGCGCCAAAAGCCGGCTCGATGCTCATGAGGGTGCCGAAGGTGCGGGCAGGCAGCCGAGTGAGTGCGACCATCTCCAGGGTGTAGGGCAGGGCGGTTGACAGAATCGCGACGCCGATGGCGACGGGAATCAGGGCGGGGCTGAGCAGTGCAGAGCCTGCGTGGACGATACCGATCGGTGCGACGAACAACGCAGCGATCATCACGCCAAGCGCTGCGGTCTGGACGCCGTTGTCGTTACCGGCCTTCTGCCCGTACAGAATGTAGAGTGCCCAGCACACACCTGCCCCCAGTGCGTAGGCTGCGCCCAGCAAGTCGATGCCGGCGCTGGCTTCTCCCATGGGTATCAATAGAAGAAGGCCGATGATCGCGAGGGCTATCCAGAGAAAATCTATCGCTCGCCGCGACGCGTAGATGGCCACGGCGAGTGGGCCGGTGAATTCGAGGGCGACGGCAATACCCAGCGGAACGCTGCGTAAGGACATATAGAAGAGGAAGTTCATGCCGCCCAGGGCCATTCCGTAGACGATGACAGTGCGTAGGGATTTGGCTGTCAGCTTGGCTCGCCATGGGCGTAATAGAAGCAGCATGATCACGCTGGCGAAAATCAGGCGCAGTGCTGTCGTACCTTGAGCACCGACGATAGGAAACATGCTTTTGGCCAGGGAGGCGCCGGACTGGATGGAAGCCATGGCGATCAACAGCAGGCCGACAGGGAACAATGTCGCGCTCAGGCTGCGCGGGGTGGTGGTCATGTGGGGTGTTCGTCCGAGGTCATAGAGAGAAGCAGAAGGCACTATGATGCTTAACAGTTTGGCGTTGAGCAATATATTGCTCAATTAATCCTCCGCGGTGGCTTATATAGACGGTTTTGCCGGTTTTCGAATCCTTTGATAGAAAAACCAAATCAAGGCTTGACGGCAAATCCTGGACGTCTATAATTCGCCCCACTTCCGGCGCAGTCGAAACGGAAAACTCATTGGTAAACAACGAGTTATGATGTTTTCGGCAGCAAGTTGCTTCAGTTCATCGAAGCCAAAAGGAAGTTGAAAAAGAGGTGTTGACAGCAGCGTGTAACGCTGTAGAATTCGCCTCCCGCTGCA